>NZ_JBSGDY010000002.1:0-128979 GCF_053602615.1 Micromonospora sp. NPDC004336 | reverse complement strand
GCCCGCCCCGGCGGGACCGGGGCGCGGCCCGGCCGCCCCGCTGCCTCCCGGCGCGCTGGTGACCGCCACGCCCGAGGCCACCCGGGCCGCCCACCGCTTCGTCGGCACCTGCCTGGAGGTGCTCAACGGCTACCGCCCGCCCGGGCAGCTCCGGCCGCTGCTCGACCCGGCCCGCGCGGCGGCCCTGCTGCCGGAGCTCGCCCGCGCCACCGCCCGGTCCGGCCCGGCGCGCCGCCGGTCCACCCGCCCCGCCGTGCGGCTGCGTCGCCTGCGGGTCTGCGAGCCCCGGGCCGCGGCCGTGGAGGCCGCCGCGGTGCTCGCCGGCACGGGCGGGCACACCTGGGCGATGGCGCTGCGCCTGGAACACCGCCGCGGTGCCTGGCTCTGCACCGCCCTCCAGGTGCTTTGAAACGCGGTCGAGCCGCGTTTCAGAGCATGTGTACCGCCGGGCGGCCCGCTCGGGCGAGCCGGCCGCCGCCGCGCCCGAGAGCAGGCGCTGAAACGCGGTCGAGCCGCGGTCGGCGACGACCGCGGCTCGATTCGCTCCGGCGGGGCGCAGGCCCCGCTCACCGACTGCTCAGGCGCCGCCGTTGGGCGAGCCGTGGCAGCGCTTGTACTTGCGGCCGGACCCGCACGGGCACGGCGCGTTGCGGGACGGCCCGTTGCCGCCCTCCGCCTGGCCCGGCGCGGTGCGCCGGGCGGCGCCGGCCGCGACGGCCGGGCCACGCACGCCCGTCGCCGGGCGCTGCGGAGCGGCCGGGGCGGTCGTCCCCGGCGCCGCCGGGGCGGCCGGGGCCGCCCGGCCCACGCCGAGTGCCGGCGCCTGCTCCTCGGGACGCTCGACGGCCACCGCGCCCGCGCCGGCCTCGCCGTCGATGGTCGGCGCCGAATACTGCAGGCCCTGCTGCTGCGGCGCCCGGCCCAGGCCCTTGGCCCGGATCTCGACCGGCTTGTCGAGCAGCGTGACCTCCTCGGCCTCGGGCTCCGGCTCGTTGACCTGCACCTCGAGGTTGTAGAGGAAGCCGACCGTCTCCTCCTTGATGCCGTCCATCATGGTGGCGAACATGTCGAAGCCCTCGCGCTGGTATTCCACCACCGGGTCGCGCTGGGCGTACGCCCGCAGCGTGATGCCCTCCTGGAGGTAGTCCATCTCGTAGAGGTGCTCGCGCCACTTGCGGTCGATCACCTGGAGCAGCACCATCCGCTCCAGCTCGCGGGTGCCCTCCTCGCCGAGCTGCTCCTCACGCCGGTCGTACGCGGCGTGCGCGTCCTCCTTGAGACGGCCGAGCAGGAAGTCGGCGTCGAGGCCGGCCCGGGACCCGCCGGCCTCCTCCTCCAGCTCCTCAATGGTGAGGCCCACCGGGTAGAGCTGCTTGAGGCTGGTCCAGAGCTGCTCCAGGTCCCAGTCCTCGCCGTAGCCGTCGGAGGTGGCCCCCCGCACGTACGCCTCGACGACGTCGTCGATCATGTTGCGGACCTGGTCGGAGAGGTCCTCGCCGTTGAGCACCCGCAGCCGCTCGGCGTAGATCACCTGGCGCTGCTTGTTCATGACCTCGTCGTACTTGAGGACGTTCTTGCGGATCTCGGCGTTCTGGCCCTCGATCTGGGCCTGCGCGCTCTTGATCTGCTTGGTGACCATCTTCGACTCGATGGGCACGTCCTCCGGGATGTTGAAGCGGTCCATGACCGCCTCGACCGCACCCGAGCGGAAGCGCTTCATCAGCTCGTCCTGCAGCGACAGGTAGAACCGGGACTCGCCCGGGTCGCCCTGCCGGCCGGAACGGCCGCGCAGCTGGTTGTCGATCCGGCGGGACTCGTGCCGCTCGGTGCCCAGCACGTAGAGGCCGCCGACGGCCGCGACCTCCTCCGCCTCGGCGTCGCAGGCCTGCTTCCACTTGGGCAGGACCTCCTCCATCGCCTTGGCGTACTCCTCCTCGTGCTCGATCGGGTCGAGGCCACGCTGGCGGAGCTCGTTGGCGGCGAGGAACTCGGCGTTGCCGCCGAGCAGGATGTCGGTGCCCCGGCCGGCCATGTTGGTCGCGACCGTGACCGCGCCCTTGCGGCCCGCCTGGGCGACGATCTCGGCCTCGCGGGCGTGGAACTTGGCGTTCAGCACCGAGTGCGGGATGCCCCGGCGACGCAGCAGCTGGGAGAGGATCTCGGAATTCTCCACCGAGACCGTGCCGACCAGCACCGGCTGGCCGACCGCGTGCCGCTCGGCGATGTCCTCCACCACGGCGTTGAACTTGGCCTTCTCGGTCTTGTAGATCACGTCCGGCCGGTCCTGCCGGACCATCGGCCGGTGGGTCGGGATGGTGACCACGCCGACCTTGTAGACCTTGTTGAACTCCCCCGCCTCGGTCTGGGCGGTGCCGGTCATGCCGGAGAGCTTCTCGTAGAGGCGGAAGTAGTTCTGGAGGGTGATGGTGGCCAGGGTCTGGTTCTCCTGCTTGATCTCCACCCCCTCCTTGGCCTCGATCGCCTGGTGCATGCCCTCGTTGTAGCGGCGGCCGTGCAGGATGCGGCCGGTGAACTCGTCGACGATCAGGACCTCGCCGTCGCTGACGATGTAGTCCTTGTCGCGCTTGAAGAGCTCCTTGGCCTTGATGGCGTTGTTGAGGTAGCCCACCAGCGGGGTGTTCACCGACTCGTAGAGGTTGTCGATGCCCAGCCGGTCCTCGACCTTGGCCACACCGCGCTCGGTGACGGCGATGGTGCGCTTGGCGTGGTCGACCTCGTAGTCGCCCTCGCCGTCCTTGCCGGGCTGGAGCCGGGCCACGACGCCGGCGAACTCCGAGTACCAGCGGGCGGAGTGCTCGGCCGGGCCGGAGATGATCAGCGGCGTGCGGGCCTCGTCGATGAGGATCGAGTCGACCTCGTCGACCACGGCGAAGTTGTGGCCGCGCTGGACCAGCTCGTCCCGCGACCAGGCCATGTTGTCGCGCAGGTAGTCGAAGCCGAACTCGTTGTTGGTGCCGTAGGTGATGTCGCACTCGTAGGCGGCCCGGTGCTCGGCGGCCGGCCGGTTGGGCAGGACCACGCCGACGGTCAGGCCGAGGAACTCGTGCACCCGGCCCATCCAGGCGGCGTCGCGCTGGGCCAGGTAGTCGTTGACCGTGATGACGTGCACGCCCTTGCCGGAGAGCGCGTTGAGGTAGACCGGCATGACCGAGGTCAGGGTCTTGCCCTCACCGGTCTTCATCTCGGCGATGTTGCCGAAGTGCAGCGCCGCGCCGCCCATCACCTGGACGTCGTAGGGGCGCTGGCCGAGCACCCGGGCGGCCGCCTCGCGGCACACCGCGAAGGCCTCCGGCAGCAGGTCGTCGAGGGTCTCGCCGTCGGCCAGCCGCTCCTTGAACTGCTCGGTCATGCCGCGCAGCTCGTCGTCGGTGAGGTTGACGTAGTCGTCCTCGATCGAGTTGACGGCGGCGGCGATGGCCTTGAGCCGGCGCACCATACGGCCCTCGCCCGCGCGAAGGACCTTTTCCAGAATCGACACGGATCAACGCTCCCCTAGACAGTCTCGAACCATCGTAGGCGCTCCATCGGCACGATGGTCACTGGTGGCGGCCCTCCGGCCCGGCGAAACCGACATAACTCGCTCGGTGCCCGCCGCTCCCGCCGATATCCGGTTACGCCGTCCGCGAACGATCCGGCACGATGGCTCGGGTGGAACCTGTGGAGATCACCGAGGACGGCCTGCTGCTGCGACCCTGGCGGCCGACCGACGCCGACGCGGTGCTCCGGGCGTGCCAGGACCCGGACATCCAGCGCTGGACCACCGTACCTCGCCCGTACCTGCCCGAACACGCCCACGGTTTCGTCACCGAGGTGGCGCCGCGCGACTGGGCCGCCGGCACCGGGGCGCCGTTCGCGGTCTGCGACGCCGCCACCGGCGAGCTGCTCGGCTCCTGCGGGCTGGTGTCCATCGACCCCGGCGCGCGCTCCGGCGAGATCGGCTACTGGGCCGCGCCCTGGGCCCGGGGCCGGGGCGTCACCGTCCGGGCCGCCCGCGCCGTCGCCCGCTGGGCCTTCGACGCGCTGAAGCTGCGCCGGCTGATCTGGCAGGCCGAGGTCGGCAACCACGCCTCCCGGCTCGTCGCGCTCCGGACGGGCTTCCGCGTCGAGGGCCGGCTGCGGCTGGCGGACCCCGCCCCCGGGGGCCGGCCGGAGGGCTGGATCGGCTCGCTGCTGCCCGGGGAGGTGCCCGCCGTCGGCGAGACCGGGCCGGCCGGGCCCGGCACGCTCGAGGCCCGCCGGGCCGCCGTCCTCGGCCGCCCCCAGCCCGTCCTGTTCGCCACCGCCGCCGGCGGCGAGCTGCGGCTGCGCCCGATGGAGGAGCGCGACCTCGACGCGGTCGTGGAGACCTGCCGGGACCCGGAGACCATCCGCTGGACCACCGTGCCCGACCCGTACGCGCCCGCCGACGCCGAGTCCTACCTGACCTACACGCGCGACGCCTGGGCGGGCGGCACGAGCGCCTGCTTCGTGGTCGCCGACGCCGACGACCGGTACGCCGGCACGATCGACCTGCGCCTCTCCGCCCTCGACCCGCTGCTGGCCGACGTCGGCTTCATGACCGCGCCGGCGAGCCGGGGGCGGGGCTTCGTGCCGGCCGCGCTGACCGCGCTCGCCACCTGGGGCTTCACCACGCTGGGCCTGGCCCGCGTCGAGTGGCGGGCCAACGTCGGCAACACCGCCTCCCGCCGGGCCGCCGAGAAGGCCGGCTTCACGGTCGAGGGCACCCTCCGGGGCGGGCTCACCCACCGGGGCAGGCGGGTGGACGCGTGGCTCGGCGCGCTGCTCGCGGAGGACCTGACGTGACGCCAGAGGTGATCGAGGCCGACAAGGTGCGGCTGCGGCCGTTCCGCCCCGACGACGTCGCGGATATCGCCGCCGGCTGCGCCGACCCGCTCAACCTGCGGTTCAACCCCGGCATGCCGCAGCCGTACACCGAGGCCGACGCCCGCTGGTGGGTCACCGAGGGCGCCCCGGCGGCCTGGGCCGCCGGCGGGGCCGCGTACGCCATCGCCGATGCGACCACCGACCGGCTGATCGGCGGCGCGGGCGTGGGCCAGGTCGTGACGCCGCGCCGGCAGGCGGAGGTGGGCTACTGGGTGGCGCCGTGGGCGCGGCGGCGCGGGGTCGCCACCGCCGCGACCCGGGCCCTGGCCGACGCCGTGCTGCGCCACGGCGTCGACCGGCTGGAGCTGCTGACCCACGCCGAGAACCCGGCCAGCCAGCGGGTGGCGCTCGCCGCCGGCTTCCGCCACGAGGGGGTACGCCGATCGGCCGGCCAGGTCCGCGGCGGTGGCCGGTCGGACCTGCTGGCATGGGTACGCCTCGCCGACGACCCGCCCGGCCCGACCCCCCGGCTGCTGCCCGACCTGCCCGACGGTCGGCTCACCGACGGCGTGGTGACGCTGCGGCCGCTCGGCCCGGAGGACGTCGACCTGATGTACCGCCTGCACACGCTGCCGGAGGTGGTGGCGAACCAGGCCCCGCCGGTGCCGCCCGCCCGCTCGGCGATCGAGCGGCGCTGCCGGCTGTCCGAGAGCGGCTGGCTGACGGGCGACATCGCCCGGCTGCTGATCCTCGACGCGGTCACCGGCGACCCGGTCGGCAGCTGCGGGCTCTCCTACACGGACGTGGCGGCCGGGGAGGCGAGCCTCGGCTACGCGCTGCTGCCCGCCGCGCGGGGTCGCGGGCTCGCCACCCGGGCGGTGCGGCTCCTCGCCGGCTGGGCGTTCGGGCCGGTCGGCGTCGCCCGGCTGGTCGCCGGCACCGTGCCCGACAACGTGGCGTCGCACCGGGTGCTGGAGAAGGTCGGCTTCCGCCGCGAGGGTTTGCTGCGCGGCCGGCTGCCCGGACTGGCCGGCACCCGGATCGACGACCTGGTCTTCGGGCTGCTCCCCGCCGAACTCCGCTGACCCGCACGGCCCGCACCATGCGGGCCGGCACCGGAAGCGGCGGGCCGGCACGAAGGGCGGGCCGGCACCGGAACCGTGCGGGCCGGCACCGGGGGCGGACGGCGGTTGGGCCGGGCACCGGGGGCGGACGGCGGTTGGGCCGGCGCCGAGGGCGACGGCGGTTGGGCCGGCATCGGGACCGCGCTGCCGCCGGGCCGGCGCCAGGGGCGGAGCCGCACCTGCCTACGCCGGGGCGGGCGGCGACCGGTGCCGGGGTGACGGCGTGGGCCGTCACCCCGTGGCCGGGATCAGATGGCGAGGGAGATGATTCCGTAGTCGTAGGCGTGCCGCCGGTAGACGACGCTCGGCCGGCCGGACTCCTTGTCCTGGAACAGGTAGAAGTCGTGGCCGACGAGTTCCATCTGGAACAGGGCGTCGTCGACGGTCATCGGCTCGGCGGGGTGCACCTTCTCCCGCGCGATGTGCCAGGGCTGGTCGTGCTCCTCCTCCACGCGTTCCGCCACGGCGGTGGCCGTGCCGGCGCGGGCGCCGTCGGCGGACGCCCCCAGCGGCGCGTCGAGGTCGGCGACCGGCAGGCCGGCGGTGGCGGCGGCGACGGAGAGCGGGGCGTGCCGGCCCCGGTGGACGCGGCGGCGGTCGGCCGCCCGGCGCAACCGGGTGTCGAGCTTGGCGATGGCCGCGTCGAGCGCGCTGTAGAAGTCGTTCGTGCAGGCTTCCGCCCGGATCACCGGGCCTCGGGAGACGCAGGTGATTTCGACGCGCTGGCAGTGGTCGGCCTGGCGCGGATTGCGCTCGTGGAAAAGCTCGACATCGACACGAATAAGTTTGTGGTCGTAGCGTTCGATCTTCGCGAGTTTCTCCGCCACGTGCACCCGGTAATGGTCCGGCACTTCGACGTTACGGCCCTTGACCACGATGTCCATGTGACCTCCCTGGTCGGATGGTCGTTCGATCCAACATCCGGTCGCGCGCCCCTGGGGGAGGTCCCACTCGGCGTCGACCGGTCAGTGCGGCTACGCCTCCTTTCACCGCCGGGGGCGGGTGGGAAAGACCTCCTACCCCCGACACGAAAACGCTAACTCCTGTTCGCTCGACAGTCACCCCCGGTCGCGGAGGAGGCCAGAAATTTTTCACACCTCATACACCAACGGGTGAAACGGAAACACGATCGGTTACGACCGGTGCCGTTTCTCGGTCGCGGCGAGCACCGCCGCGACAGCCGGTGGCTGCCCGCTCGCGGTCAGCACGCGCGCCACGGCGGCGAGGGTGGCGCCCGTGGTGAGGATGTCGTCGAGCACCACGACCGCCGAACCCTCCGGCGCCGGCCCGACCCGCGAACGGGCCCGGAACGCCGACTCGGCCGCCGCCGCCCGCCCGGCGCTGTCGAGCGTCACCGAGTCGGGCCGGGGCAGGGCCCGCAGGGGCCGCCGCACCCGCACCGGCCAGCCCGCCCGGCGCAGCCGGACCGCGCAGTGCCGGGTCAGCCGGCCGAGATGGTCGCCGTAGCGGGCGCGGGCCGCCGCCGCGGTGTCCGGCACGGGCACCAGCGTCACCGGCCGCGCCCCGCCGACCGCCGCCGCCACGACCTCGGCCAGCAACGCGCCCAGCGGCCGGGCCAGCCCGTGCCGGCCGTGGTCCTTGTACGCGAGCAGCGCCTCCCGCAGCGGGCCGGCGTACGGGCCGAGGGCGAAGCAGGGTGGCAGGCCGGGCGGGGCGGGGGTGGGGCGTACCGCCCGGGGTGGCAGCCCGCCCAGCGCCGCCGCGCACGCCGGGCAGACGCCGTGCCGCAGCCCCGGCCGGCGTTCCCGGCACCCGGCGCACTCCACGGGCAGCACCAGGTCGGTGAGGTCCCCCCAGAGCGCGCCGAGGCCCCGCATCAGTAGAGGAAGAACGGGGCGGTCGGGTTGCCGGCGCGCGCCCCGGTCGAGGGCGGCGACACCTGCACCTGTTCGGGCTGGATCCGGCCGAACGGGCCGCTGCGGTAGGCCACCCCGTTCGCCTCGTACATCGCCGCGCCGGGCCGCAGCGTCGGGTTGGCCGGGTAGGCGGCGAGGTGGGTCACCCGGGCGCCGATCTTGTCCTCCACCCGGCTGTCCCCGGCACCGTCCACGCTCACCTCGTGCAGCGCCGGGCGGCCCACCTCCCCGGCGAGGAGCAGCTTGTCCTCGCCGTACCAGTCGACGGCCGACAGGCCGGTCAGCCGGGTCGGCAGCCGGCGGGGCGGGCCGAGGGTGACCCCGCCCTCGTCGGCGCTGAGGGCGGCGACGTAGAGCGCGCCGCCGGCGACGACGGCGATCCGGTGCCCGTCGAGCGAGGCGGCCACCGCGGTCACCCTGCCGGGAACGCCGAGCGGCACCGCGGCGAGCTGCGCCCGGGCGTCGAAGCGGTAGAGGGCGCCGTCGGCGACCACCAGCCCGGCCGGCTCGCCCCGGCTCGTCGACCGCAGCCAGACCGGCCGGCCGATCGCACCGTACGTCTTGGCGCTGCGGGTGAAGACGGCGACCGGGTCGAGGCCGGTGCCGACGGAGAGCCGCTGCCGGTCGCCGTCGGTGACCACCAGCGCCGCCAGGATCTGGTCGCCGGCGCGGCTCAGGCCCGCCGACACGACGTTCCTGTTCGCCTCGGGCACCACCGGCACCGTGGCGACCGGCCCGCCGGCGTCGGCCAGCGGGTGGACGGAGCCCTCGTAGACGCAGAACCGCTGGAAGCCCTCGCCGAGCCGGTACGCCGGGTGCGCCCGCCGGTGCGCGTCGAGGTCCGGGATGTCCTTGCGGGACTGCGTGCGGATCTTGATTTCGAGCGGACCGTCGAGGTCGTTCAGCGACCAGGCGAGCTGCGTGGCGAACTGCTCCAGCCGGACCTTCTCGTCCGGCATCTCCAGGTCGACCTCCCAGCGGCCGTCGGTCCGGGTGGCGTTGTTGATCAGCCGGGTGCCGTCGGGCAGCTTGCTGACCCCGGTGCGCAGCCAGTCGGAGGGGCCGGCGGTCAGCCACTTGACCACCTCGCTCACCCGCCGCTCGTCGGGCACCGCGAGCGGCAGGTAACGCCGGTCGGGCACCAGCTGGCTGCGGTCGCTGTTCCAGAAGTAGATCGTCCGGCTCTGGTAATAGGTCTCCAGCGCCTCGACGCTGAGCAGCAGCGCGTTCGGCGGGTTGGCCACGAACAGCCCCGCGTCGGCCCGGCCCTCCTGCCCCGGCGGGCTGCGCAGCTCGAACGAGTACGACGTGGTGCTCGTCTCCGGCGGGGCCAGCGTGCCGTCGGCGCGCAGCAGGCCGACCTGCTGCACGTTGATGGTCACCCGGGTCTTGTCCGGGTCGTTGACGATGACCGGATCCTCGGTGAGCCGGACGACGGTCAGCGCGACCTCGCTGCCCTGCTTCTCCTGGAGGCGGCCCACTTCCTCCTTGGCGATGAACTGCCGGACCCGCTGGTAGGCCCGGTCCGGCTCGCCGGCCGCGGCGGAGAGGAAGTTCGCGACGAACTGCTCCGGGTCACTGCCGCTGGCGATGCGGTTCGGGGGCTCGCCCCGGACGCCGCTGGTCGAGCCGGACTCCGCCGCCGGCCCCGACCCCTCCACCCGCACCTCGGTGCCCTGCGGGATGCCGCAGCCGACCGCGCCGCCCAGCAGCAGCGCGCCGCCGAGCACCCCGGCGAGCAGGCGACGCCTCACGATCCCACCTCCGCGCGTCCCCCGTTTCCCTGCCGCCCCGGCGCGCCGGCCACCGCCCCGTCGACGGCCGGGCCGACCGCGAGCACGCCGCCGCTGCCGGGGCCGATGGCCAGCAGCCCACCGTCGCGGGGCCCCCCGAAGGGCAGGGTGGCGTCGGCCGGCACCAGGCGCAGCGGGGACGTGGTCAACCGGTCGCCGGCCCGGGCCGGCAGGGTGAGCCGGAACTGGGCGCCCTGCCCGGGCGCGCCCCACGCCTCCAGCCAGCCGCCGTGCAGCCGGGCGTCCTCCAGGCTGATCGACAGCCCCAGCCCGGTGCCGCCGGTCTGCCGCGCGCGGGACGGGTCGGCCCGCCAGAAGCGGTTGAACACCAGCTTCTCCTCGCCCGGCTTGAGCCCCACCCCGTGGTCGCGGACGGTGATCGCGACGGCGGTGTCGTCCATCCCCAGGGTGATCAGCACCGGCTTGGCCTCGCCGTGCTCGACGGCGTTGCCGACCAGGTTGCGCAGCACCCGTTCGACCCGGCGCGGGTCCACCTCGGCGATCACCGGCGTGGTGGGGACGTCCAGCTCGATGGGCACGCCGACGCGCTCGGCCAGGCCGGCCAGCCGGTCGACCACCCGGTGCACGACCGGCACCAGGTCGGTCGGCTCGGAGTCGAGCATCGCGAAGCCGGCGTCGAAGCGGCTGATCTCCAGCAGGTCGGTGAGCAGCTCCTCGAAGCGGTCCAGCTCGGCCTGGAGCAGCTCGGCGCTGCGCGCCACCGCCGGGTCGAACTCGTCCCGCTCGGCGAAGATCAGGTCGGCGGCCATCCGGACCGTGGTGAGCGGCGTGCGCAGCTCGTGCGACACGTCGGAGGTGAAGCGGCGTTGCAGCCGGGACATCTCCTCCAGCCGCAGGATCTGCCGTTGCAGGTTCGTCGCCATCTGGTTGAACGACGCGGCGAGCAGGGCCAGGTCGTCCTCGCCGTTGACCGCCATCCGCTGGTCGAGCAGGCCGGCGGAGAGCCGCTGGGCCGTCCGGGCGGCCACCCGCACCGGGGTCACCACCAGCCGGGTGACCAGGCCGGCGAGCAGGCCGAGCAGGATCACCAGGGCCGCCCCCGTGGCGACCACCGTGTCGCGGGCGTCGGCGGCCGTGGCGTCCTGCCGGGTCAGCGGCACGAGGTAGTAGAGCTCCACCTGGCCGAACTTGGTGGGCACGGGCGAGCCGTAGACCAGGTATTTCGTGCGCTTCCCGGCCAGCCCGCCGGTGCGGATCTGGCTGGCGACCTTGCCCCCGGCGACGGCGGCGCGCAGCTCGCGGCTGATCAGCGGCCGGACGTTCACCGCGGGCGAGGAGCGCGGCTGGATGAGCCCGGTGTGGTTGTCGGCGGTGAGCGCCACGATCACGCCGGTCGTCTGCTGCGGGTCACCCCCGGCCAGGTAGTTGACCGTGCCGTCGACGGTCTCCTGGAACTGCGCCTCGTGCGGCTGGTTGTAGAGGCCGAACTGCCGCCGCGCGTACTCCGCGCCGCTGTCCAGCCGCAGCCGCACGTCGGTCTCGGCGTTCTCGACCAGAATGCTGGTGATCTTGTCGGCGATCAGGTAGGCGAACCCGCCCACCAGCAGGCTGGACGCGACCAGTGTGATGGTCACCACGCGCAGCTGCAGCGACCGCCGCCAGAGCTGGTGCAGCCCAGCGAGCAGCTCCGCGACCCGCCCGCTCACGCCGCGCCACAGCTCCCGCACGGCGGCACGCCGGCGCGGAGCTGTCGGTCGGGGGTCCGGAATCGGGGAGGTGGCCACAGTGCGACCAGGCTATCCGGTGCCCGCCTTGTAGCCCACGCCCCGAACGGTGAGGATGATTTCCGGCCGCTCCGGATCCGGCTCGATCTTGGCGCGCAGCCGCTGCACGTGCACGTTGACCAGGCGGGTGTCGGCAGCGTGCCGGTAGCCCCAGACCTGCTCCAGCAGCACCTCGCGGGTGAAGACCTGGCGCGGCTTGCGGGCGAGCGCGACCAGCAGGTCGAACTCCAGCGGCGTCAGCTTCACCTCCTCGCCGTCGCGGCTGACGGTGTGCGCCGGCACGTCGATGGTGATCTGGTTGCCGGGCGGCCCGATGGTCAGCATCTCGGGGGCGACGTCCTCGCCGCGGCGCAGCCGCGCCCGCATCCGGGCGACCAGCTCCTTGGGCTTGAACGGCTTGACCACGTAGTCGTCGGCCCCGGACTCCAGGCCGAGGACCACGTCGACGGTGTCGCTCTTCGCGGTGAGCATGACGATCGGCACGCCCGACTCGGCCCGGATCGACCGCGCCACGTCGATGCCGCTCATGCCGGGGAGCATGAGGTCGAGCAGGACGATGTCGGGCCGATTCTCGCGGAACGCGGCCAGGGCCCGCTCCCCGTCGGCGACGAAGGAGGGCAGGAACCCCTCGCTGCGCAGGACGATGCCGAGCATCTCGGCGAGCGCGGGGTCGTCGTCGACCACCAGTACCCGGGCTCTCATGGGGTTAATGTTTCCATCCCGTTCAGTTCGGTGGGATCCGCGTCACCCGGCACGGTACTGCCGTGGGACGTCGCCGCCCAGCAACCGACGCCGGCGTCGCCGCCCCGGCGTGCGGGTCCACCCGATCGGACCGCGCGTGTCACCATGATCCCCGCGTGCGCCGTCACGCGCCACCGCCGCCCGTCCCCAGGAGTACGCGTGCCCGACGCCGGCCCGACCGCCGTGCTCCCGCGCCGCCCGCTCACGGTCGGCGAGTTGCTGGACTCCGCGGTCCTGCTGCTGCGCGGGCAGGCCCGGGTGCTGGTGCCGCTCGCCCTCGTCCTGGCCGTCGGCGAGCAGCTCCTGCTCTACCCGCTGCGGCTCGCCGCCGACGTCGCTCCCCCGGCCTGGTTCGTCCAGTTCGACCGGTTCGGCGTGTACTGGCTGCTGCTGGCGGTCGGCGCCGCGACCGAGGCGATGATCGTCACGCTGCTCGGCAACCCGGCCGCCCGGGCCGCCGGCGGCGCGCTGTTCGGTCGTACGGTCGGCGCACGGGAGGCGCTCCGCCCCGCCGGCGCCCGCTGGGGGGCCACCGTGCTGCTGACCGCGCTGGTCGGGCTGGTGATGTTGGCGGCCGCCCTGGTCCCGCCGGCCTGGTTCGTCGGCTTCGCCCTGCTCGGTGCCGTGGCGCCCGCGCTCGTCGTCGACCGGCTGCACCCGCTGCGCGCCCCGCTGCGGGCCGCCGCCCTGGCCGTCCGCGGCGGTGCCCGGGCCGGCTGGATCCGGCTGCTCGGCTACCTGTCCTGGTGGATCGTCCGCCTCGGCCTCGGCATCGGCGTCTACTACGGGTTGGACGCGCTCGACCTGGTCGAACCCGGCTGGGCCGCCTGGCTGTCGCTGGCCGTGTGGGCGGGCGTGAACAGCGTCGCCTACCCGGCCCTGGCCTGCCTCGACGCGGTGCTGCACCTGGAGACCCGGATGCGCACCGAGGGGCTGGACATCCGGCTGTCCCGGGCCCGGGCGGGCACGCCCGAACCCCTCCTGCTGGCGGTCGACCGATGAGCTTCAGCCGGTGGTGGACCGAGACCACGGCCGCGCTCGGCGACCGGGTGCCGCTGTGGCTGGCCGCGCTGCTGCTGGTGCTCGGCGCGGTGCTGACGGCGGTCGGCTGGTACACGTTCCCCGCCTGGGTGCCCCGCCGGCTGCCCCGACTGCCCCGGCTGCGCCGCCGCCGACGGGCGCCCCGACCGGCGGACGCCCCGGCGCCGCTCGTACCCGCGCCGCGCGAGCCGGAGCCGGAGCCGCCGGCGGCCGAGTACGTCTCCCTCGCGGACCGGCTCGCCGCCGAGGGCCGGTACGCCGAGGCCGTCCGGGAGCGGCTTCGCGCGATGATCCGGGAGCTGGTGGCCCGGCGGCTGCTGGAGCAGCGTCCCGGCATGACCGTCCTGGAGGTGGTGGGGGCCGCGACCGAGAGCCGCCCCCAGGTCGGCCCGCCGCTGGGCGCCGCCGGAGCGATCTTCTCCGAGCTCTGGTACGGCCAGCGCCCCGCCTCGGCCGAGCACGACCGGCGGATGCGGGAGCACGCCGCCGAGCTGGACCGGCTGCTGACCGGCCGACCCGAGGACGGGCCACGACCATGAGCACACAGGCCACCGCCGCCCCACCGGCCACCGCCGCCGACGCCGCGCCCCGGCGGCGTCGCCGCCGACACCGGCTGCTGATCCCGCTGGGGGTGGCGGCCGCGCTGCTGACCACCACCCTGGTCACCCACGCGGTCGACCAGCCCGACGCCGACGACCGCGGGTTCCTCTCGCCCGTCGCGACGGGGGACGACGGCGGCAGCCGGCTCGCCGAGGCGCTGCGCGAGCGCGGGGTGACGGTGCAGCGGGAGACGGACACGCGGGCCGCGCTGCTGGCCGCCCGCGACGACCCCGCCACGCTCTTCGTACCCGCGCCGGCGCTGCTGCACCCGGACACGGTCGGCGCGTTGGCCCTGCTGCCCTCGGCCACCAGGCTGGTGCTGGTGGACCCGCCACGGCGGGTGCTGGAGGCGATCCCGCTGTCGGTGCAGCCGACCAGCCGGCGCTGGGCCGCGCAGGCGGTGGAGCCGGACGCCCGGGGCCTGCCCTGCCCGATGCCCGAGCTGGCGCAGCTCGGGCGCGCGGCGGTCGGGTTGCAGCGCTATGCGGTCACCTCGAGCAGGGCGACACATGTGCAGTTCTGTTTCGACGGCGGGCTCGCCCGACTGCTCCGGATCCCCGAGAGCGTGGTGGTGGTCGGCGCCAGCGACCCGTTCCGCAACGACCGGATCGACGAGTGGGACAACCTGGCGTTCGCCACCGCGCTGCTCGGCGGGGCGGGCCGGGTGGTGTGGCTCGACCTGGCCGGCCCGGCGCCGCCGCCGACCTTCGGCTCCGGCGACAGCGACAGCCCGGCCTGGTCGCCCACGCCGGGCGGCTCCACGGAGTACGGCGGGCCGGGCGACGGCCGCCCCGGCAGTGGCGACGGCGACGGGGGACGCGGCGGCCCGGGCGGCGGCGCGGACGAGGACGGAGACGACTCCAGCGCCGGCGGCTCCGACCCGCCGAACCCGCTCTGGTCCGCCTTCCCCGGCTGGTTCTGGGCGCTGCTGCTCCAGCTCGCCCTTGCCGCCCTGCTGGCCGCCGTCTGGCGGGCCCGCCGGCTCGGCCCGCCGACGCCGGAGCCGCTGCCGGTGACGGTCCGCTCGGCGGAGACGGTGCTCGGCCGGGCCCGGCTGTACCAGAAGGCCGGCGCCCGGGACGCCGCCGCGCGGACGCTGCGCACCGCCGCCCTGGACCGCCTGGCGGCCCGGCTCAACCTGCCGCCGGCCGCCCCGCCCGCCGAGGTGGCCGCCGCGGTCGCGGCCCGCACCGGCGACGACCCGGGGCGGGCCGCGGACCTGCTCTACGGCGACGGGCCCGAGACCGACCAGGACCTGTTGGAGCTGGCCCGCGAGCTGGACCGGGTGACCCGTACCGTCGCCCCGCCCCCGGCCGACGCGCCGCCACCCCCGCTCCCACCCGACGCACCCCCGGCCCTCGGGCCGCACCTCCACCCCGCGCCGCACCCGGCCGGGCCGCAGGCCGACGGGCCGCACCCGGCCGCGCCCCACCCCGCGGACGGGCCGCCACCGGCAGCCGGACCGCACCCGCACCGACCCGAAGGAGACCACCGGTGACCCGACCCGCCGGAACCGCCGAGCCGCTGACCGCCGGCGCCGCCGACCCCCGCGCCGCCCTGCACCGGCTCCGCGCCGAGGTCGCCAAGGCGGTCGTCGGGCAGGACGCGGTCGTCACCGGCCTGGTGATCGCCCTGCTCTGCCGCGGACACGTGCTGCTGGAGGGCGTGCCGGGCGTGGCCAAGACCCTGCTGATCCGCACCGTGGCCACCGCGCTCGACCTGCGCTCCAAGCGGGTGCAGTTCACCCCGGACCTGATGCCGGGCGACGTGACCGGCTCGCTGATCTTCGACCCGCACACCGCCGCCTTCACCTTCCGCGAGGGACCGGTGTTCACCAACCTGCTGCTCGCCGACGAGATCAACCGGACGCCGCCGAAGACCCAGTCGGCGCTGCTGGAGGTCATGGAGGAGCGGCAGGTCTCGGTCGAGGGCGACCGCCGGCCGCTGCCGGACCCGTTCATCGTCGCCGCCACCCAGAACCCGATCGAGTACGAGGGCACCTATCCGCTGCCGGAGGCGCAGCTCGACCGGTTCCTGCTCAAGCTCACCGTGCCGCTGCCCAGCCGGGACGAGGAACTGGGGGTGCTCCGCGCGCACCACGCCGGCTTCGACCCGCGCGACCTGACCGCCGCCGGCGTACGTCCGGTGGCCACGGCGGCCGACCTGGAAGCGGCGCGGGCGGCGGTCGGCCGCGTGCACATGGCCGAGCCCCTGTTCGGCTACATCGTCGACCTCTGCCGGGCCACCCGCGGCACCCCGGCGCTGGAGCTGGGCGCCTCGCCCCGGGGCGCGACCGCGCTGCTCACCACCGCCAAGGCGTGGGCCTGGCTGGCCGGCCGCGACCACGTCGTACCCGACGACGTGAAGGCGGTCGCCCGGCCGACGCTGCGGCACCGGCTGCGCCTGCGGCCCGAGGTCGAGCTGGAGGGCGTCAGCGTGGACGCGGTGCTGGACACGGTGCTCGCCACCGTGCCGACGCCGCGATGACCTGGCGGGCGGCGCTCCTGCTGGCGGTCGGCGCGCTGACCCTGCCGGCGTGGCCGGCGCCGTTCGTCGGCCTGCTGGTGATGACCGGCGCGGTGCTGCTGCTCGTGCTCGTCGACCGGGCGCTGGCCGTGCCGCCGGGGGCGCTCACGGCGGCCCGGGAGGGCGACCGCGCGGTGCGGCTCGGCGGCACCGCCACCGTCGCGCTGCTGCTGCACAACCCCGCCCCCCGTACGCTGCGCGCCCGGGTCCGCGACGCCTGGGTGCCCTCGGCGGGTGCCCGGCCGGACGTGCCGCCGTCCCGGACGGTGCACGTCGCGCCGGGCGGGACGGTGACGCTGCCCAGCCGGCTCACCCCCCTGCGGCGCGGCGACCGGCCGGCGGTGGCGCTGACCGTGCGCTCGTACGGGCCGATGGGGCTGGGCTTCCGGCAGCGCTCCGGCCGCCCGGCCACCCCGCCGTGGACGCTGCGCGTGCTGCCCCGCTTCGACTCCCGCCGGCACCTGCCGGAGAAGCTGGCGCGGCTGCGCGTCATCGACGGCACGCAGGTCAGCCGCGGGCGGGGCCAGGGCACCGAGTTCGACACCCTCCGCGAGTACGTGGTCGGCGACGACGTGCGGTCGATCGACTGGCGGGCGAGCGCGCGCCGGGCCGACGTGCTGGTCCGCACCTGGCGCCCCGAGCGGGACCGCCGGCTGGTCTGCGTGCTGGACACGGGGCGCACGTCTGCGGTGCGGGTCGGCGACGAGCCCCGGCTGGACACCGCGATCGACGCCGCGCTGCTGCTCACCGCCCTGGCCGCCCGCGCCGGTGACCGGGTCGACCTGCTCGCCGCCGACGCGGCGGTCCGGGCGACGGTGACCGGCACCGGCCGGCCGGCCCTGCTCTCCCGGCTGGTGCACGCCCTCGCCCCGCTCCAGCCCGCGCTGGTCGAGACCGACTTCGACCTGATCGCCGGCGAGCTGCTGCGCCGGCGGAGCCAGCGCAGCCTGGTGGTGCTCTTCACCGCCCTGGAGGCCGGGGCGCTCGGCGAGGGGCTGTTGCCCGTGCTCCCCCGGCTCGCCGCCCGGCACAGGGTGGTGATCGCCGCGACGCACGACCCGGTGCTGACCGCGCTCACCACCGCCGTCCCGCAGCGCCCCGGGGACGCCTACGCCGCGGCGGCGGCGTGGCGCGCGCTGGCGGAACGCGAGCGGGTCCGCGCCGCCCTGGCCCGGCACGGCGTCACGGTCGTCGACGCCCCGGCGGGTCACCTGGCCCCCACCCTCGCCGACACCTACCTGCGCCTCAAGGCCCAGGGCCAGCTCTGACCCCGGCCTCCCCCCGGGGCGCAGCGGTCAGTGGCCGGCGGGTGGGTCGAGGGCGTCGGCGGGCGGCACGGCGGGCGCGCGGCGGCCGAGGATCACGACGTACGCCAGGAAGGCGAGCCAGACGGCGGCCCCCAGGGCGACGCGGAGCGGGACCGGCACGGGCGCCGGGGTCACGAACGCCTCGACGACGGCGGAGACCGCGAAGAGCCCCACCAGACCGACGGCGACGAGGACCCCCTCGCGGCCCGCCCGGGCGACCGCCTGCCCCCGGGTGAGCTGCGCGGGCGGCGCGATCCACGCCCAGCCGGTACGCAGACCCAGCCCGGCGGCCACGAAGACGCCGGTCAGCTCCAGCAGCCCGTGCGGGGTGATCAGCCCGAAGAAGACGTCCGCCCGGCCGTAGGCGACCATCACCCCGCCGACCACGCCGATGTTGAGCGCGTTCTGCCAGAGCAGGTAGAACACGGGGACGATCAGCACCCCGGCGGCGAGGCACTGGGCGGCGAGCCAGGCGTTGTGCGTCCACAGGTGGAACGCGAAGGTCGGCGCGGCGAACTCGGTGTAGTAGCCGGCGAAGCCGGACTCGACGAGGTCGGCGGCGGCCTCGTCGCCGATGAAGGCCCCGGCCGTCTCGGGATTGCCCGACACGAACCAGATCAGGAAGAAGCTGAGCAGCGTGAAGCCGGTCGCCACCCCGCACCACCAGGGCCAGGCGCGGTAGACCGCCCCGGGGAAGCCGACCAGCAGGAACCGGCCGACCGCCGCCCAGGACGGTCGCGGGCGGTCGGTGAGCCGGGCCCGGGCGCGCAGCACCACCTGGGAGAGCTGGCTGACCAGCGCCGGGTCGGGTGAGCGGCTGCGCAGCACCGAGAGCTGGGTGGTCGCCCGCTGGTAGAGGGCGACCAGCTCGTCGACCTCGGCGGCGTCGAGCCGGCCGCGCCGGGAGAGCTCCTCCAGCCGCCGCCACTCCCCGCCGTGTTCCGCGACGTACGCGTCGAGATCCACCGTCACCCCCGTCCGGCGATCATAGTGTTCACTGTCGGGGTGAGAGCGCAACCACGACCGCCGGCCCGACCCGCCCCGTGGGGCGACGCCGGGCTGGTCAGCGGGGAGGCCGTGGAGCTGGATGTCCGGGCCGCCCGGATCGGCTCCCGGGTGCTCGCGCTGATGCTCGACGTCCTGGTCCAGCTGGCGCTGGCGCTGGTGCTGGTCCTGACCGCCGCCGTCGCGTTCGCCAACCTGCCGACCGGCATCGTCGACGAGGCCCTCGCCGGTGGCGCTGCGACGGTGGGGCTGGTCCTGGTGCTGGTCGGCTATCCGGTGCTCTGCGAGCGGCTCAACCACGGCCGGACGCTGGGCAAGATGGCGGTCGGGCTGCGCGTGGTCAGCGCCGACGGCGCCCCGGTCGGGTTGCGGCAGTCGCTGACCCGGGCGCTGGTCGGCGTGGCGGTGGAGTGGCCCGGGCTGGTGCTGCCGCTGCTGAGCTGGGTGGCCGGGGTCGCGGTGATGCTGAGCGACCGGCGCGGGCGCCGGCTGGGCGACCTGGTGGCGGGCACGCTCGTCGTGCACACCCGGACGGCGACCGCCTGGCGGCCGGTGCCGACGGCGGTGCCGGTGCTGGTCGGCTGGGCGTACACGCTGGACCTGAGCCGGCTGGACGACGGGCTGGCGCTGGCCGCCCGACAGTATCTCGCCCGGGTGCACCACCTCGCGGAGCCGGCCCGTGGGCGGCTCGGCCGCGGCCTGTGGGCCGAGGTCTCGGCGGTGACGACGCCGCCCCCGCCGCCGGGCATGCCGGAGTCGGTCTACCTGGCGGCGGTCCTCGGCGAACGGCACCGGCGGGCGTGGCACCGGCTGGGTCGGGGCCGGGCGGTCGCCGCGGCGCTCTGGCCGGAGCTGACGCCCGCCGCGTCCGCGCCGCCCGGCGCGCCCCTGCCCGGTGCCGCGCCCGTAATCGCCGCGCCCCCCGGCACCATCCGCCCGGCGGCCCCCGGCGCGGACGTGGGCGGGAACACCCCGGCCACGCCGCCGAGGCAGGCCCCACCGGCGGCGATCGCCGCGCAGGCCCCACCGGCGGTACGGCCCGCGGTCGCCGCGCAGGCCCCACCGGCGGTACGGCCCGCGATCGCCGCGCAGGCCCCACCGGCGGTACGGCCCGCGATCGCCGCGCCGGTGGGCGGTGCACGCGGCTCCGACCCCGGCGCCTGAGCGCCGGCGGGGCGTCGACAGTCGGCCGGCTGTGGCAGGATCCGGCTCGCTCGCCCCTACCGAGACGGGAAGACCGTGGCCGACGACCTGTTCACCCCCACCATCACGCCGGCGGCGTACGAGGCCCGACGCCCGCCGTGGCGCCCGCACTCGCTGATCTTCCCCGCCGTGTTCGGCGGGCCCACGGCGGCCACCGTGCTGGCCCTGGTCAACGGGCACCGGCTGGGCCTGCCCCGGCGGGCGAACCTGGCGGTGCTCGGCGTCGGGCTGGCCGCGCTGGCGGCCCGGCTGGTGGTCACGCTGGCGATCTTCGACGACGAGGCCGACCGCCCGGCCCGGCTGGTCGGGGCGCTGGCGGGCGCGCTGGTCTGGCTGGCGGCCTCCACCGCGCAGAAGCGCCGGTTCCGGGCGTACGAGCTGCGCGGGGGCGAGCCGGCGTCGCTGTGGCTGGCCGGCGTCGGGGCGGTGTTCCTGCTGGGCTTCGCCGAGGCCCTGCTCCTCGTGCTGGTGACGGCGTGAGCGCCCCGGAGGCCGCGCTCGCCCGGGCGGCCCACCTGCTGGAGCTGAACCGGCCGGACCAGGCGCTCGACGAGTTGAACCGGCTCCCCGCCGCGCTGGCCACCCACCCCGCCGCGTACCAGCTGCGGGCGGCGGCGCTGACCGGGCTGGACCGCTGGGACGAGGTCGCCGCGGTCGCCCGCCAGGGGCTGGCCGAGACCGGCCCGGACGCGGAGCTGCTCGGGCGGCTGGGTCTCGCGCTGCGCCACCGCCGCGAGTTCGCCCCGGCCGAGCGGGCGCTGCTCGACGCGCTCGCCATCGAGCCGGAAAATCCGTGGCTGCTCTGCCAGTACGCCGACCTCTGCTCGGCCGTGGGCCAGACCGACAAGGCGGAACGCCTGGTCGCCCGGGCCGCCGCGATCGTCCCGGACGCGCCGGCCGTCTTCGCCTCCCGCTTCCAGCTCGCCTACGCCCGGGGCGACGACCGGGCCGCCGAGCGGATCGCCCGAGAGTTCCTCGGGGCGTGGCCGGGCAGTCCGGCGGCGCTCGCCCTGCACGGCGTCGCCGCCGCCCGCCGTGGCCGGGTCGGTGCCGCGCACCGCGCCTTCGGCGAGGCGGTGGCGCACGACCCCACCGACGCCGACTTCGCGGAGGCGGCGTGGGAGACCCGGGTGTACGCCCATCCGCTGCTGGTGCCGCTGCGGCCCCTCTACCGGCTGGGCATCCTCCGCACCTGGCTGCTCGCGATCGGCGTGGTCGTGCTGCTCAACCTCGCCGGGCTGGACCTGCTCGCCGGCCTGTTCGGCCTGGCGTGGCTGCTCTTCTGCGTCTGGTCGTGGATCGCCCCGCCGCTGGCCCGGCGGCTGGTCCTCGGCCGGTGGCGGTCGTGAACCGGCCGGGGGCGCGCGGTGGCGGCGGCGCGGCGGTGAGGGGGTTCGGGCCGTGGCTAGCCGTACTGGCGCTGGTGCTGCTGCTCAGCGCCCTGCGCCTGCGCGCGCTGGCGGCGGTGGTCTCGCTGGCCTGGCTGGCCTGGTGCGTGTGGACCTGGGTCCGCCCCGCCCGCCGCCGCCCGCGTCACGACTGACCGCCGCCCGCCAGGAGCAGCCGCCGCCGGCCGCCGAGGGCTCGCGCCACGTCCGTGGAACGCCGACGGGCCGGCCCGCTGACGCGGGCCGGCCCGTCCGGTGTGCTCGGCTCAGTAGCGGTAGTGCTCCGGCTTGAACGGGCCCTCCACGGGGATGCCGAGGTAGGCGGCCTGCTCCTTGGTCAGGGTGCTCAGCTTGGCGCCGAGCGCGTCCAGGTGCAGCCGCGCGACCTTCTCGTCCAGGTGCTTCGGCAGCACGTAGACGCCGGTCGGGTATTCCTCGGTCTTGGTGTACAGCTCGATCTGGGCGATCGTCTGGTTGGCGAACGAGTTCGACATCACAAAGCTCGGGTGGCCGGTGGCGTTGCCCAGGTTCAGCAGGCGGCCCTCGGAGAGCACGATGATCGCGTGCCCGTCGGCGAACTTCCAGAGGTCGACCTGCGGCTTGATGTTGACCCGCTCCACGTCGGAACGCTTCGCCAGGCCGGCCATGTCGATCTCGTTGTCGAAGTGGCCGATGTTGCCGACGATGGCCTGGTGCTTCATCCGGGCCATGTGCTCGTTGGTGATGACGTCGAAGCAGCCGGTGGCGGTGATGAAGATGTCGGCCTGCTCGACCACGTCGTCCAGGGTGGCGACCTGGTAGCCGTCCATCGCCGCCTGGAGGGCGCAGATCGGGTCGACCTCGGTCACCACGACCCGGGCGCCCTGGCCGCGCAGCGACTCGGCGCAGCCCTTGCCGACGTCGCCGTAGCCGAGCACGACCGCCATCTTGCCGCCGATCAGCACGTCGGTGGCCCGGTTGATGCCGTCGATGAGCGAGTGGCGGCAGCCGTACTTGTTGTCGAACTTGCTCTTGGTCACCGAGTCGTTGACGTTGATGGCCGGGAAGAGCAGGGTGCCGGCGCGGTGCATCTCGTAGAGCCGGTGCACGCCGGTGGTGGTCTCCTCGGTCACGCCCTTGATGCCGGCGGCGATCCGGGTCCACCGCTGGCCGTCCTCGGCGAGCGAGCGGTGCAGCAGGCCGAGGATGACCGCGTACTCCTCGGAGTCGGCGGACTCGACCGGCGGGACGACCCCGGCCTTCTCGAACTCGACGCCCTTGTGCACCAGCAGGGTGGCGTCACCGCCGTCGTCGAGGATCATGTTGGGGCCGGAGCCGTCGGGCCAGGCGAGCACCTGCTCGGTGCACCACCAGTACTCCTCCAGGCTCTCGCCCTTCCAGGCGTAGACCGGGACGCCGGCCGGCGCCTCCGGGGTGCCGTCGGGGCCGACCACCATCGCCGCGGCGGCGTGGTCCTGGGTGGAGAAGATGTTGCAGGACGCCCAGCGGACCTGCGCGCCGAGCGCGACCAGGGTCTCGATCAGGACGGCGGTCTGGATGGTCATGTGCAGCGACCCGGTGATCCGGGCGCCGGCGAGCGGCTGGGCGTCGGCGAACTCACGACGGATCGCCATCAGGCCGGGCATCTCGTGCTCGGCGAGCTGGATCTCCTTACGCCCGAACTCGGCGAGCGACAGATCCGCCACCTTGTAGTCGCCCTCGGCGAGGGTGCTCGGCCGAGCCTCGGACGGCGTTCCACTGGCGGACGCCGGGAGGGTGCTGGTCATGGAAGCTCCTGTCGGACGATGTGCTGCGCGACCCTCCACCTTACGCGCGCGGGCCGCCGCCGAAGGGACCGGCCGGTGAAGAGCGCAGGAAGACAGAAGCGGGCAGCGCACGGGGCGGTCGGTCGTGTACGGAGTTACCGTCCACCAGCCGCCCGCCCCGTGCATCCCCCCGGTTTGGATCCCTCGCGCGCGTTCTCGGACCGTCGTCGCGATAACGCTGCGTACCCATAGAGTCACACTCTGCTGACGCGACGTCAAGCTATTCCGGGAAAGTCGGACTTGCGCGTGGAGTCGGCTCAGCGCAGGCCGCAGCTCGCGACGTACGCCTCACCCGCGCCCGCCACGCGCAGCGGCCCGGCGGCCGCCGTCCCGACCGCGGCCCGCCCCGGCCCCAGCGTCACCGCGCCGCTGCCGTCGTCGACCGTGACCTCCCCGGAGCAGCACAGCACCACCCGGGGCCCGGGCACCGGCAGCGTCACCTCCGGCGGCGTCGCGCCCACCGTCACCCGGTGCAGCGCGAAGTCGTCCACCGGCACCGGCCAGGCGACCACCCCGGGAGCGACCTCCAGCGGCGGCACCACCGGTTCGCGCAGCACCTCGAAGCGCAGCACCCGCAGCAACTCGTCGACGTCGACCCGCTTCGGGGTCAGCCCGCCGCGCAGCACGTTGTCGCTGGCCGCCATGATCTCCACGCCGGTGCCCCGCAGGTAGGCGTGCAGGTTGCCGGCCGGCATCCAGATCGCCTCCCCGGGGGCGAGCCGCACCCGGTTGAGCAGCATCGCCACCAGCACCCCCGGATCGCCCGGGTAGGCGGCGCCCAACTCCCGCGCCAGGTCCCCGTCGGGCCCCGCGACCCGGGCCGCCACCACGGCCGCCACCAGCGCGTCCCGCTCGTCGGCGGGCCAGGTCAGCAGCAGCCGTACGGCGTCCCGCAGCCCCGCCGGGCCGGTGCGCAGCGCCGCCAGCACCGGCTCCAGCCCCGGCACGCCGAAGCCGGCCAGCGCCGCCGCCGAGTCGGCCGGGTCGCGGAAGCCGCAGAGCGCCTCCATCGGCGAGAGCGCGACCAGCAACTCCGGCTTGTGGTACGGGTCGACGTAGTTGCGCTGCCCGGCCGGGCGGCCCGCGTCGGCGGCGTGCCCGGCGCGGGCCTGCTCGGCGTCCGGGTGTGCCTGGAGGCTCAGCGGGGCGTCGGCGGCGAGCACCTTGAGCAGGAACGGCAGCCGGGTGCCGAACCGGCCGACGACCCGCTCGCCGAGCCAGTGGTCCGGCTCGGCGAGCAGCACGTCGGTCAGGCTGACCCGGCCGCCGTCGCGGTCGACCATGGCCGGGGCGCCCGGGTGGGCGCCCAGCCACAGCTCGGCCTCCGGGCCGTCGCTCGGCACCGGCCTGCCCTGCAACCTCGCGATCGCCGAGCGGGACCCCCAGGCGTAGTCCCGGATCGGTCCGTACAGCAGTTCCACCGGTCAGCCCCCGGGCCGCCCGGCGGCCTCACCCGGCTCGGACCCCGGCACGGCGGTGGGCGCCGCGCTTCCCGTGCCGGCCCGCTCGGCGGCGGCGCTGTAGATGTCCGGCTCCAGGTAGATCACCCGGGCGGTCGGCACGGCGGCGCGGATCCGGGCCTCGACGGTGTTGATGCTGCGGGCCAGCACCTCGGCGCTCTCGCAGGCCGGCGCGGCGACCTTCGCGGCCACCATCAGCTCCTCGGGGCCCAGGTAGAGCGTCTTCATGTGGATGATCCGCTCGAACTCGGGGCCGTCGGTGACCGCCTTCTCGATGGCGGCGACGTCCTGCGCCTCGGCGCCCTCGCCGAGCAGCAGGCTCTTGGTCTCGATCGCGAGGATGATCGCGATGGCCACCAGCAGCACACCGATCATCCCGGTGCCGATCGCGTCCCACTCGCCGTTGCCGGTGATCAGCGTCATGCTGACGCCGAAGAGCGCGAAGACCAGACCGACCAGCGCGCCCAGGTCCTCCAGCAGCACCACCGGCAGCTCGGGCGCCTTGGCCCGCCGGACGAACCGCACCCAGGACTGGTTGCCCCGGACGAGGTTGGACTCCTTGATGGCGGTGCGGAAGGAGAACGACTCCATGACGATCGCGACCACCAGCACGGTGACCGGGACCCACTGCCACTCGTCGATCGGCTCCGGGTGGGAGAACTTGTGGTACGCCTCGTAGAGGGCGAACAGGCCACCGACGCTGAACAGCACGATGGAGACGATGAACGCGTAGATGTAGCGCTCGCGGCCGTAGCCGAACGGGTGCTGCGGGGTGGCCGCCCGCTTGGCCCGGCGGCCGCCGAGCAGCAGCAGCCCCTGGTTGCCGGAGTCGGCCACCGAGTGGATCGACTCCGCCAGCATCGACGACGACCCGGTCAGCAGGAACGCGACGAACTTGGTGACGGCGATGCCGACGTTGGCCAGCAGCGCGGCGACGATCGCCTTCGTCCCGCCGCCGGCGCTCACGCCACCGCTCCGGTCCGTCGCCCGGCGCCACCGGGCATCGGCGCGCCGCGCCGTCCGAACCGTTCCCTGCTATCGCTCACTGGTTTGCCAGCTCCTTCATCTCGGTGATGGCCGGCACGGCCATCGGGTCCAGTCCGTGTGCCAGCGCGAGGTAGACCGAGGCGAAGTCCGGCACGGCGACCAGCGAGGCGAGCCGTTCCAGCGCGGAGCCGCCCTCGGCGGTCACCACGTCGCAGCGCACGCCCCGCCGCTCGGCGAGGGTCTGCACCGCGTCGGCGCGGCGCTCCTCGACGTCGAGCGGCTCGTCGGCGTCGTCCTCCGGGTTCAGCCCGCCGTCGCGCAGCAGCACCAGCCGCAGCCGGGTGCCCGCCGGCGCCTCGTCGTCGGGGTCGGCGAAGATGTCCCGCTCCCCCTCGGCCAGGCCGCCGAAGACGCCGTCGAGCAGGCCGACCCGCCCGCGCCCCGCCTCGCCCAGCGCCCCGCTGACCACCGGGTAGCGGGCGTTGGCGGAGAGGGTGTCGCCGAACCGGCGGGCCGCCACGGTGGCCAGCGGCGACGAGCCCCAGACGATCGGCACCGAGCCGGCGAGGCCCAGGGCCAGCGACTTCGCCGGGTTGACGAAGGACTCGGCCGTCGGGCGGCAGCGGTCGGCGTCCGCGTCCAGCCGGGCCGCGGTCTCCGCCAGGTCCGCCTCGTTGACCTTCACGAGGCCGAGCGTACGGGCGGCGAGCAGGACCGGCACGGTGAGCGCCCAGAGGCTGGCCCGGGCCGGGGCGCGCCGGGGCACCGGGATGAACGGCGCCCGGGCCCGCTCGGCCACCGACTGCAACTGCGAGTCGGGCGCGCCGACGGCGACGAGCCGGGCGCCCCGCCGGTGCGCGGCCTCGGCGGCGCCCAGCGCCTCGGGGCTGCGGCCGGAGGCGCTGACGGCGATGACCACGTCGGCGGCGCCCACCCAGCCGGGCACGCCGGCGCTGCGGTGCGGGATGACGGGCACCGGGCAGCGCGGCCCGGCGACGGTCGCCAGCACGTCCCCCGTACGCCCGGCGGTGCCGATGCCGGCGATGACCACGGCGCGGGGCCGGCCCTCGTCGGCGAGCACCTGGAGGTTGGCCTCGGCGGCCAGGGCGGCCGACTCGCGGACCTGCGCGCCGGCGGAGGCGGTGTGCCGCAGCATGCCGCCCGGGTCGTGCTCGCCGAGCGCGCCCTGGTCGTCGAGCAGTGCCTCGTCGGGCTCCCGGCGGCCGCTGACTCCGGCCGTACCGTCGATCACGACCGCTCCGCGGGGCCGCGTGCCTCGTCGAGCAGCAGCACCGGCACGTCGTCGCGGACCTCGAAGATCCGGCCGCACTCGGTGCACGTCAGCGTCTGCGCCTCCGCGTCGTAGTCGAGCGGGGCGTGGTGCGTGTCCGGACAGGCGAGGATTTCCAGCAACTGCGGGTCCAGGGCCACGGCGCGGCTCCTTCCACGTATGCGGTTTCACCGATCGACGGTGCCGACCGGCGCAGGCGATCTTATCGGCGAACCCGGTCGAGCACCTCGTCGCGGAGGGCGGTCATCCGCTCCCGCGTCGGCGCCTCGACGTTGAGCCGCAGCAGCGGCTCGGTGTTGGAGGCGCGCAGGTTGAACCACGCGCCGTCCGGGAAGCGCAGCGTGAGGCCGTCCAGCTCGTCGGCCTCGGCCTGCGGGTACGCGGCCCGCACCTCGGCCACCTTGGCGGCCTGGTCGGCCACCGTCGAGTTGATCTCGCCGGACGCGACGTACCGCTCGTACTCGCCGGCCAGCACGGACAGCGGCAGCGACTGCTCGCCGAGGGCCGCCAGGGTGTGCATCGCGGCGAGCATGCCGGTGTCGGCGAACCAGAAGTCCCGGAAGTAGTAGTGGGCGGAGTGCTCGCCGCCGAAGATGGCGTTGGTCCGGGCCATCTCCGCCTTGATGAAGGAGTGCCCCACCCGGGCGACGACCGGCTCGCCGCCGTGCTCGCGGATGATCTCCGGCACGGCGGAGGAGGTGATCAGGTTGTGGATCACCGTCGAGCCGGGGTGCTTCGCCAGCTCGCGGGCGGCCACCAGGGCCGTGATGGCCGACGGCGAGACCGGCTCGCCCCGCTCGTCCACCACGAAGCAGCGGTCGGCGTCGCCGTCGAACGCCAGGCCGATCTCGGCCCCGTGCTCGACGACCGCCCGCTGCAGGTCGACCAGGTTCGCCGGGTCGAGCGGGTTGGCCTCATGGTTGGGGAACGTGCCGTCCAGCTCGAAGTAGAGCGGCACGATCTCCAGGGGCAGCGCCGGCAGGGCGGCGTCGCCGAGCACCGTCGGGACGGTGTAGCCGCCCATGCCGTTGCCGGCGTCCACGACCACCTTCAGCGGACGGATGCCCGACAGGTCGACCAGCTCACGCAGGTACGCCGCGTAGTCGGCCAGCAGGTCACGCCGCTCGGCGGGCGCGGCCGGCCCGCCGGCCGGACGGGCCTCGCCCTTGTCCAGCAGGGCCTGCGCCCGGTCGCGGATTTCGGCCAGGCCGCTGTCCTGCCCGATCGGGCGGGCCCCGGAGCGGCACATCTTGATGCCGTTGTACTGCGCGGGGTTGTGGCTCGCGGTGAACATCGCGCCGGGCAGGCCGAGCGAACCGGAGGCGTAGTAGAGCATGTCCGTCGAGGCGAGCCCCAGCTCGATCACCGAGCGCCCCTCGGCGCGCACGCCGGCCGCGAAGGCGGCGGCCAGGCCGGGGCCGGTGGCACGCATGTCGTGCGCGACGAGCACCGCGTCGCCGGGCTCGTCGTACGCGTTCAGCACCTGCGTGAAGGCCGCGCCCAGCGCCTCGGCGGTGCGCTCGTCCCACTGGTCCGGCACCGTCCCACGGACGTCGTAGGCCTTCACGATCTGGGACAGATCAGACACCGGTCTCGCTCCTCGCGCCGCAGGTCGTCAACGGCCTGAGCGTATCGGAGGGGCGCCGGGCGGCCCGGCTCAGCCGGGGAGCCGGGGCATGAACACCGTGTGGTCGCCGCCGCCGGCCTCCGGGGGCGGGTCACCGGGCCGCCCGGAGGCGGGCGGTCCCGAGGCGGGCGGTGCCGAAGCGGGCGGCCCGGAGGCGGGCGGCGCCGAGGCGGGCGGTCCCCAGGCGGGTGGTCCCGAGGCGGGCGGCGCCGACGTCGGGCGGCCGTACTGGCCGGGGGCGGGCGGCGCCGACATCGGGGCCCCGGGCGGGGCCGACGCCGGCGGCGGGGCGGGCGCGTCCCCGCCGGGGCGACTGCCGTACACGCCGCCGGTGGGGCGCGGCGCGGACGTTGTCCCGTACACGCCCGGGGCGGGCTGCTGGCCGTACACCTGGCCGGGCGGGGTGGGGGCGGCGGCCGGGCCCCGCGCGGAGCGGTAGGTGGTGCCGCCGGGGTTACGCGGCAGCGGGACGCGCGACAGGTCGTCGGCCGGCTCCTTGTCCGCCCGCGAGCGGCGGAACAACAGGACGATGAGCAGGATCCCGACGGCGACCATGGCGATGCCGAAGAACATGATCACCGAGCCTCCGCCGCCGGACTCCTCGGCGGCGGCGTCGACGGTGGCGCCGGCGCCCTGGCCGGAGAGGGCCGCCGCGGTCACGCCCGCGTCGACGCTCGCCGGTACGGTGGCCACCGCGCTCGGGGTGGGCGACGGCTTCTTCGACGGCGTCGGCGTCGGCGACGCGGAGGCCCGGCCGCCGACCACCCGGGAAGCCTCGGCGGCCCGGCCGAGGAGCCGCCCGAGGGCGCTGGTGGCCTCGCCGGCCACCGTCAGCCGACCGTCCGGCGCACCCGCCACGAACGCCACCCGGTAACGCACCGTCGCGCTCTTGCCCTTGCACAGCCGCGGGTTCGCCGGCGCGGTCGCCGGGGTCGCCACGCTGCCGCCGCCGCCCGAGAGCGAGACGGGGAACCAGCGACCACCCACGTTGACCTGCGCCCGGACCTGGTCGGCGCGCAGCCCGCCCAGGCGCAGGCCCAGGGCGGTGCGCAGCAGCACGCAGCCGTCGCTGCGCTTGCGCACCTCGATCGAGACGCCCTCGGCGGAACCGCCGGCCGTGAAACTGCCGGCCGACCGCACCCGGACCGAGTCGTCGGCGGCGAGCGCCGGCGTCGCGCCGAGCGCCACCAGGCCACCCAACAACGCGCAGACCGTCGCGAGCCGCGCCACGTGCCGACGTACCGCCATGATCACCTCGCCGTTCCTCCCCCGACGGGGGTCCGCCGGTAGGCTACTACCGCGCCCGGACGGGCCAGGGTCATCGAGCGTTCCGGATGTGCTGCGGATTACCCCGACGGCCACCTTCCGGCACCTGTCTCGACCCGTCGATCCTGGTCCCGGCCCCACGGCCGGTCGTCCGGCGCCCATCGCCCGTCGCCTCTTTCGACCGGGCGGCGGGTTCGCCCTCATCCTCGGCGCGGTGACCCGGGTGTGGCGGCGGGTTCGCTCCCCATCCTCGGCGCGG
Organism: Micromonospora sp. NPDC004336; assembly: GCF_053602615.1. Lineage (NCBI taxonomy): Bacteria > Bacillati > Actinomycetota > Actinomycetes > Micromonosporales > Micromonosporaceae > Micromonospora > Micromonospora sp. NPDC004336. The sequence continues at coordinate 99,089 of NZ_JBSGDY010000002.1, read as the reverse complement.
CGACCCGGGTGAGGCGCCGGGTTCGCTCCCCATCCTCGGCGCGGTGCCCCGGCCGGCGCCTCAGCCCGGGGTGGCGGCGGCCAGCGCGTCCCGGCAGAGCCGGTCGGCGGTCCGGGTGGTCTCCGGCAGCCGGTACCGCGGCGTCAACGCGAGCACCCGGGCGGTCGCGTTGTCGAGACTCATCCGGTGGCCGACGCTGACGAAGACCGGCTTCACCCCGTCGCGGGTGCGCAGCACCCGGCCGACCACCTCGTCCCCGTCGCGCAGCGGCGTCCACGCGCCGCGCCGGTCAGCCGGCGGCGCCCACGCACCGAGCAACGGCGTCTTGCCGACGCCGATCGCCGGCAGGCCGGTCACCACGCCCAGGTGGCAGGCCAGCCCGAACCGGCGCGGATGGGCAAGCCCGTGCCCGTCGCAGACCAGCACGTCCGGGCGTACGGTCAGCCGGTCGAGCGCGTCGAGCAACGCGGGCAGCTCACGGAACGCGAAGAGCCCGGGGACGTAGTCGAAGGCCGGCCGACCCACACTGACCGCCGAGTCGACCACCGCGAGGGTCCGGGCGTCCAGCACCGTCACGGCCGCCGCGAGGCGGTCGCCGCCCTCCGCGTACGCCACGTCCAAGCCGGCCACCGTCGCGGGCTCGGCCGGCCCCGGCCCGACCAGGTCGACCAGCGGACGCAACCGCTCCTGTACGGCCAACGCCTCCGCCACGCTGCCCGGCGGATCCACCCGCGCACCCGTCACGTCAGGGACACCTTCCACTTCGTCGGGACGACGTGTCATCGGTAGCCGGCCTGCTCCCGCCCTTGCTTGTCGCTGGTCAGCCCGTCAACGCCTTACTCCGCGATGTCCGGTTCAGCCGCCTCGCCATGCTATTCGCTCCCGCCAGCCATGACGGACACCGAGAACGATGGGAGCCCTACTGGCCAGCACCGATCAAACTTGTCCGCTCAGCCGGAACCTGGGTCGTTCTGGCGAGCAGGCGGTGTGAGCGGGAGCCTGCGATACGGCACGACGATCCTCAACGGGCAATGGCACCGGCGCCGAGCGAACTTCGACCAGTGGCAGCACTCATGCCTGCTCGCCCAGCAGGGGATCGGCTGCCGGGTCTCCCGCCCGCCGCAGCTCTTCTTCGAACATGACGAACGTCTTCCTCCGGATCCCCTTGACCAACGCCGCTTCGACAGGGCTCAGCGGCCGCCGTTCCGCATCCGCCTGCTCCTCGATCGCGCTGACCGTCTCATAGAGGGCGAAGATCGGACCGTCACCCCTCAGATAGCGTCCCCGATCATGCTCGATGTATTCGATGAACTCATCGCGCGACAATTCCTCAACCTCGTCACCACCAACAAAGAGGACTTTGCGAACCAATTCGTCAACACGCTCCCACCCTCCGGTCTTCCGTGATATTCGCCAAGCCTGAATTCGGCCCGCGTCATCCGCTACAAGCTTCAGAGGGCTCTCGTAGTAGTTGAAGAACGCCGGCAGTCTCCCCGGCCGTCGAGTGCTCACCGCTCCATCGCCTCTCGCTCGTGACGTTCCAGAGCAACTCGAAACGCTTCCTGCTCCCGGGCGACGAGACCATCCCGTATCGCCAGTTCCGATGTGGTCAGAGAGCGGTCCTGCGACTCCGCCATCGCCTCAAGGTCACGGCGCACCTCGTAGAGCGCATGTTCCCACTCCGCCACCTCGTCCATGGCGGCAAGTTGGAGGCGCAGTTCCGCCACATGTCCGTTCGACATCCGCAAACTTAGCAGCACGTCCCGATAACCGCTCAACTGAGGCTTAAGGAAACGGTCCTTCTTGACGAGAACGTCAATACCGGGTTCCTGACCTATCCGCCACAGCCCGCGATACAGATCGTCAAGTCTGCGGAACTGGATCCTAGCCGCAGCCAGGTCCTTCAAGGACGACACATCGTTTTGGTACTCGACCAACTTGTCGAGGACGCGTTGACGGTCTTTGGGCTTGTCGCGCCAGCTCGCGACACCTTGCCGCCCAGCCATTCGTATGGCCAGTTCGTTCAGTTCCCGCTGGGCTACTATCGCCTCACGATAAAGATGCTCCAAGTAGCTCAGGCGATAGCTCTCGTCGTCCTGCCGGGAGGAATCGAACCCTGACTGGTACACCTTTCGGCTCCTCGGGCTGACCGAGTCACCAAGCGCCTTCTGCTCGGCGCTTATCGAACCCTCGGGCGCCTCGATCTGATCCGAGTCGATCGCGCTGGCATCGGAGCTCACGTTGTCATCGAGGACGGAGCCGAGGACGTCGATCGCCTGTTGATGTGTGGCCAGGTGATGGAGCGTCACCGGGCGCGCAGTCAGCGAGTTCGTCAGCTCCGGGGTGGCGAGGATCATCCGCGCCAGGTCAGGCTGCCGCGCCAACTGCCGGACGAGGGTCTCGGCGAGCATCGGCTCGCCTCGGGGCGGTTCCCGCCAAGTCTCGTCCAGCATGCGTTGCACACGCGGCTCAGCGAACAGCCGGGCCACGTCTCGGGCGGCTGGCTCGTCGAGGTGCGGCACGAGACGACGGAGCGTCGGCCCATCGAGAGCGGCAGCCACCTCGGCGGGGGTCACGCCTGCGGCGAACACCGCGTCCAGGTCCGGCTCGCCGGCCAGGACGGCGTTGGCAGCAATGCCGTTGGCCATCCGCTCCGCCTGGGCGCGTTCCCGCTCGGACCGCAGGTCCTTTGGTGGGAGGCCGTCATGACCGGACGGCTGCCTCGGCTCGTCGAGCTGCGGTGAGGGCCGGTCCGGCACCGGCCCGCTCGGCGGGGCCGCCCCAGGACCATCGAGCAGGTGCATGCGGTTCAGGTACGGCTCGCCGTACCCCTGGTCGATTTCGACGGGCGGGTATTCCGGCAGGTCCGGTCGCTCGCTGAACCGGCCGCGCCGCAGCCCGCCCAACGGCATGGGCCGCGCGTCCGGCCCGAGCACCAGCACCTCGGTGTCGACAGCGTTGTACGGGTGGGGGGTGCCCCGGTGTCGATAGAGGGGCGCGTCCGACAGGACTCTGACCTGCGGGTCGAGGTAGAGCACCGTGCCGTGTTGGTTGAGGGCGACCCAGATGTGCGACCCGCCGCCCTCCCAACTGTTGACGACGAACGCGAAGCTGCCGTGGCCGGCGATGCGGAGCTGGTCGTGCAGGTTGCGGTAGCCGGCGTCGATGGCCCGCTGCCGCTCGGCGCCCTGCATGTCGTCGGTCGGCTGGCAGAGACGCTGGAACCGCCCCCCGGTGACGTCCTCGACCCGCCCGATGCCGTCCCGTTCCCCGTCGATGGGGCGCGTGACGTCGCCGGCCAGATAGGCGTCGAACGTGCGGGGCGCGGCCACCCGGGGCCGGCCGTGCATCCACGTGTCGAACATCGACAGGGTGCAGTCGATGCAGTTGATGCCGCGGGTCGGGTCGGCCTCCGGCCCACCGTCGTTCACCAGCCTGAACCAGCCGCCCCGCCGGGGATCGGCGGTCCGCCTGACGCTCCCGTCCGGCTCACGCGGCATCTGCCGTTCGATGTCGGTCTGGTGCAACGCCAGCGGGGGACGCAGCCCGCCCGGCTGGCCGTAGCTCCGCGACCGGTCGACGGACGGCGGATGGTCGTCACCCGTCAGCGCCGAACGGTCCCCGGTCTCCACGGCGCCGAGCGCCAGGTCGCCGACATCGTCGTTGATCCGGCGAAAGTCGGCGGGATCGACGACGCCCACCACCGACGGTACGGCTCTGCCGGCCAGCACGGCTTCCGCATAGTCGAGGCACTGCCCGTACGCCCGCGACTCGTCGTCCGCCGCCACCTGCCACCTGGCAGCCTGGCGCGCCTGACCCGTCTGCCGCAGGTGAGACGCATGGGCCACGAAATCCCGCGCCCGCTGGTCGTGTTCCTCCGCGCGTGCCCTGAGCCGGGCAGCCTCGTCGAAGCGGCGCTTGTCCTCGAACCACGCCCGTTGCGACTCGAAGTAGCCGCGATAGCGTCGTCTCTCGAACGCATCCCGGTCGACCGCCCACCTGGCCGCATACCACTCCGGAGTCCTGACCTGGGGGACGGATGGCCCGTCTTGGCCGGCCGCCGCCGTCGAGTCGGTGCGGACGTGCGGGTTCGGCGTGGGCGTTGGCGCGTCGAGCGGAGGCACCCGGGTGGGAGGTGCCTGCGGTGGATCTGCTGATCCCGCCCCGGCGACACCTCGTACGGCCGTCTCAGGGCTGGGGACCGCCGGGGCGTGCCCGGCAACCGGCACGGACGCGCTCGCCGTCCTCGGCTCGGAGTGCGTGAGGGAGGTCTGCCCGACCGCCGGGGTCCCCACGGCCGCCCCAGCCCCGACTGCCGACGCCGCCACCGGCGCAGCCGGAGCACCAGCAATGCCTGCGGCGTTTCCGGAGCCGGCAACACTCGGGACGCTTCCGGAGGCGGCCGTTTGGACGTCGGCGCCGGTCGAGAAGGTGGCGTTGGCAGCGACGGGCGCCGCCGTCGTGACCGAGGAGAGCGTCGGGCTGGGGGCAGGTTCCGGTAGCGCGGACGGGGCGGGAGCCGTCGCGCCTACCCGTTCGGCGCTGGCGGCGGTCACGCCCTCGGTCGTGGCACCGGTCCTTGCGGGCGTATCCGAGAGCTGAGACGAGGCCGCCTGCCCCTCCGGCGACTGTCTCGGCGCTGGCACCGCCTCAGCGCCCCGATGACTCTCGGCTGTCCCACCGGCCGATGCCCCTGAGCCGTGCGCAGGCGACCCCGCTCCATCTCCTGGCACGGCAACCGGGGCGGCCTCCGCCGGCACGTCGGGAGACGTCGAAATCCCGCCGGCTCCTGTCGTCGGCGTCAGTGACATTCCCGCCAGGGCGCTCAGCTGGCCGTCGAGCCGGGCCTGCAACGCCGCGTCGGCCTGGGTGGTGGCCGAGCCCCGGGCGCCGGACACGGCCGCGCGGGCGGCATCCTCCACGGAGGTCAGACCCTGTCCGGTGGCGAGGCTGGCGGCCTGCTCGGCCATCACCTCGCCGGTCATCTCGCGTCCGACGTGCTCCCCGATCCGGGCGCCCCGTCCGGTGGCGTGTCGGCCGAGGCCGGCCAGCGGCGCCACCGCCCCGCCGGCCAGCCCGCCGACCGCCGTCGTGCCCAGCTCCGTCAGGTCCAGCCCGTGCCGTCGGCCGGTCGAGTTCTGGTACGCCTGGGTGGCGAGGTTGATCCCGCTCTCCTCGGCCGCCTCGGAGAGGCCGCCGAGCGCCGCCCGCCGGCCCATGCCACGCACGCCGCCCTTGGTGACCTCCTTGGCCGCTCGCTCGCCGGCTTCCTTGAGCCCCTGCTTGAGCGACTTGCGGGCCAGTTGCGCCATGAGCCGCTTGAAGATCTGTTGCACGATCAGCCGGGTGGCGGTGATCGCCGCCCCGGCGGCAGGCGAGGCCGCGCCGGCGGTGAGGACGGTGGCGACCGCCAGCGACAGCAGCTCGATCACCAGGATGCCCAGCTCGATCCAGACTTCGAGCTTGGCGCCCTCGATGTCGCAGCCGCACTCCTCGACCAGCCTGCCCAGCTCGGTGCTGACGGCGAGCAGCACCGGCAGCGGCGCCTCGTCGCCCTCGGCGACCCGACGCCAGGCGGTGTCGAACGCCGCGGCGACCGCCCCGACGCCGCCGTAGCCACCCCGCACCTCACCGGCTGCCGCGACCGCGTCGGCGTGCGGCCCGGCCAGTGCGGTGGCCACCGAATACCACTGGTCTGCAAGTTCCCAGACCGCGCGCTCGTTCCCCTCCGGCCACTCGACGCCGATCACCCAGTCAAGGGCCTCGTAGACCCAGCCCGGCAGATCCCAGGGCGAGTAGTCGAGCGGGTGGGGGATGGGGCTCGGCAGCAGGCTCATCCGGGTCTCCTCCGCGGATCAGCGCTGCTGGTGCCGGTCGCGGGCGCGGTCGAACCGACCGGCGCTCGCGGCGTCCGTGCGCACATTGGCGTCGACGGAGCGGACGACGTCCGCACCCAGCCCGTCGAGGTGCCGGCCGACGCCCTCCCACACGCGCAACACCAACTCCTCGATGCCGCGGTACTTCTGCTCGAAGGCGGCCCCGATGTCGTCCTTGCCCCAGGGGCGCGACGCGCTCGCCGCCGCGATCGCGCCGCCCACCTCGCGGCGGCGGGCGACGACGGCCTCACCGGCGAGCGAGAGGTCGGCCCCGCCGCGCCGGGCGCGCTGCGGGTCGAGCCAGAGCTGCCCGTCCATCACTCGCCCCGGCGCAGCGCCGAGTCCGCCCGGCCCAGCAACGACCCGAAGTCCCCCGTACGCAGGAAGTCGACCGCACCGGAACCGGCGGGCAGATAGCCGGCCACCAGCTCCTGCGTGGCGGACGCCGCAGCGGCACCGGCCCGCAGGACCGTGTTGGTGATCTTCCGGCTCAACGCCTTCGCGTCCCGGTCGTGGTAGACGGAGGGGTGGATCTCCACGGAGATGAGGTCGCCCCGGGCCCCGACGGTGGCGGTCACCTGGCCGTCCTCGGAGCGCTCCGTCACCCGCAACTCGGCGAGCCGGGCCTGCAACTCGTCCAGATCGGACCGTAGTCGCTGGTAGTCCCCGTACACCTCGTCGAACCGCGCCCGCAGCGCGCGATTGGCGTCCCGGTCCACGCTCTCCACCAACGCCACCCTCCCCCGTCACCGTCGGTAGGGCGAACCATACCGGGCGCCACAATTCCGTGGGGTCCGGTAGTTTCAAGCCCGTGATCGATCGCCAGCAGGCCGAGCAGCTCGCCGCCGTGTGGGCCCGCCGCGACTCGCAGCGCCTGGGTCACGAGTGCCGGCCGACGGTCGACGAGTTCGACCTCGGCTACGTGATCACGTCCACTGTGTCCGTCGAGGCGCGGGCGGTGCCGGGCGATCTGCCGACCACCGTGGTGGACAAGCGGACCGGCGAGGTGACCACCTGGCCGCGCGTGCCGGTCGAGGTCGTCGAGCAGATGTACCGCCGGAGCCGACCGGAGGGCGCCGCAGCGCCGCGCACGGTGGATCCCGCGAGCCAACTGCTCCGCGAGATCCACCGGCTGCCCACCCCGGACACGGCGGCGCATCTGACCGTCGAGGGCCGGCTGTTTCGCGCACGGGGCGCCAAGGGCGACGTCGAGCTGCACCATCACCCGCTGGTGCGCGCCTATCTGGACGAGCTGCCCACCGGGCACCTGGTGCGCGGCGGTGACCGGCACGCCGAGCTGATCGTCGTCTCCGACGTCCTGCACGACTACGACCAGCGGCGCACCGCCGAGGGCGTCGCCCCGCTCGACATGGCCGACGCGAAGGACCTCCTGGAGAGCGCGCGGTTCGAGGTCTTCCGGGTTCGCGAGCCGGGGGATCCGCACGGCGGCCCCGCGGACCGCCCGTGCGACTCGTGCGTGGACCTGCTCGTGGAGTTCAACCTCCTGCCCTGGTCCGACCGTGCCTTCACGTTGCCGTGGCAGCCGGATCCGCAGCCGGATCCCGATCCCGGCCGCTTCCCGCCCGAGGTCGCACAGGCGCTCGTCGCGGCCGGTTGGCGACCGCACTTCGGGGACGAGGTCGTCGCAAGCTCCGCCATCCGGGATGTGAGCGCGGTCCGGGGCAGGACGTCCGCGCACACGGGTTTCCCGGCGGCCCTGGCGACGCTCACCGCCTTCCCCAGCCTGGTCGGCGCCCGACGCGGGCCCGGCGAACAGGTGTGGATCTCGCGCTTCGACATCCGCCCGCGTCAGGTAGCCCACACCGCCGACAGCCTGGCCGACTTCGCCAATGTCCTCGGGTCGCGGCTCTTTCCCATCGGCACCGAACGGCAGGAGAGCATCCTGGCCGTCGACGAGCGGGGGCGGGTGTTCGCGTTGGACCAGGCCGGCGAGTGGTTCCTCGGCGAGGACGTCGACGCCGCCCTGACCACCCTGCTGCTCGGTCGGGCGCCCGCCCGGGTCCGCGACGACGGCACCTGGTGACCTACAACGTCACCCCGGTCAGCACCATGACGCGCGGGTCGGTGTAGTCCTCCATCGCGCTGCGCAGGCCCTCGCGCCCGACGCCGCTGCCCTTCACCCCGCCGTACGGCATCTGGTCGGCCCGGTAGGACGGCACGTCCCCGACGATCACCCCGCCGACCTCCAGGGTGCGGTGCGCGGCGAAGGCGACGTCCAGGCGGTGGGTGAAGACGCCGGCCTGGAGCCCGTACGCCGAGTCGTTGACCGCGGCGAACGCGGCCTGGTCGTGCTCGACGCGGGCGACCACCAGCACCGGCCCGAAGACCTCCTCCGCGCTGACCCTGGCGTCGGCCGGCACCCGGGTGAGCACCGTCGGCGGGTAGGTGGCGCCCTCGCGCCGGCCGCCCACCTCGATGGTGGCGCCGGCCGTGACGGCCTCGTCCACCCATGCCTCGACCCGTCGGGCGGCCTCCTCCGACACCAGCGGGCCCACGTCGGTCAGCTCGTCGGACGGGTCGCCGGTGCGCAGCTCCCGCACGGCCGCGACCAGCCGGGGCAGGAACGCGTCGTAGAGCCATTCGTGCACGTAGACCCGCTGCACGGCGATGCAGGACTGCCCGGCCTGGTAGTTGGCGAACGTCGCGATGCGGTGCGCCGCGTACGTCAGGTCCTCGTCGGTGTTCCAGTCCTCGCAGATCACGGCGGCGGCGTTGCCACCCAGCTCCAGGGTGACGTGCTTGTCGGGCGCGGCGCGGCGGATCGCCGCGCCGACCGGGCCGGAGCCGGTGAACGACACCACCGACAGCCGGGGGTCGGCGACCAGTTCGGCGGCGCGCTCGTTGGGCAGCGGCAGCACCGAGAACATACCCTCCGGCAGGTCGGTCTCGGCGAGCAGTTCGCCGAGCAGCAGCGCCGACAGCGGGGTGGCCGGGGCGGGCTTCACGACGATCGGCGCGCCCACCGCGATGGCCGGGGCGACCTTGTGCGCGACCAGGTTGAGCGGGAAGTTGAACGGGGTGATGCCGAGCACCGGCCCCTTCGGCGCCCGCCGGACCAGCGCGATCCGCCCGGTGGCGGTCGGGTCGGTGTCGAGGCGTTGCAGCTCGCCGGAGAAGCGTCGGGCCTCCTCGGCCGCCCAGCGGAAGGTGGAGACCGCCCGGCCGACCTCGGCCCGCGCCCACCTCAGCGGCTTGCCGCCCTCGGCGGTGATGAGCAGTGCGGCCTCGTCGGCCCGCTCGGCGAGGCGTCGGGACACGTGGTCCAGGGCCGCCGCGCGGGCGTGCGCGGGCAGGGCCGCGGCCGCCGCCGCCACCCGGGCGGCTGCCGCGACGGCCGCGTCGACCTGGTCGGCCGTGGCCAGGGTGGTACGCCCGACGGCGCGCCCGTCGTACGGGTGGTGGACGGTCAGCTCGCCCTCGCCGTGGGCGGGGCGGGAGGCGACGTAGAACGCTGCGGACTCCACGCGAAGCAGCCTAGAGACCCGGTGGCCTGTCCCGCCGCCGGCCTGCCGTCGCAACCTGCCGCCCGCCCCGGCGACGTGCTGCGCCGCCCGCCGCCGCAGTGATGTAGGTCACTCGTACGGGCCGGGACCGGCCGGCCTCGAGGCGGGTTTCGGCAGGTGGGGACGGGCGGGCCGAGCCCGACCCGGTCGACCCGGGACGACTCCCGCCAGCGCTTGCCCAATATCGAAACATCTACACGTTCAGACGTCAGCCCTCTACAGTCTTGCTCAATTTGATCAACTCTGATCGATGGCGCGAACCGCCGTCGTTGAGCGAGAGGAACACCCGAGGGATGACACTCCCCTATCCTGCCGGGCGCCGCTGGCGCTTCGGAGCGGTGACCGCCGCCGTGGCCGCAGCAGTGGCGTTCGGCACCCCCGCGACCGCCGCCCCCGCCGAGGGACAGATCCTCCTGGCCGGCGGCGCCACCGCCGTCGACGACTCGTACATCGTCGTCTTCAAGGACGCCTCGGTGGGCCGGGCCGACGTGACCAGCAAGGCGCGCGACCTCGCCGGCCGGCACGGCGGCGCGGTCAACCGGACGTACCAGAACGCGCTGCGCGGCTTCGAGGCGCGGATGTCCGAGGCGGAGGCCAAGCGGCTCGCCGCCGACCCCTCGGTGCGCTACGTCCAGCAGAACCACACGATGCGGATCAGCGGCACGCAGAGCCCCACGCCGTCCTGGGGCCTGGACCGCACCGACCAGCGCGCGCTGCCGCTGAACAACTCCTACACCTACCCGAACACCGGCTCGGGCGTGAAGGCGTACATCATCGACACCGGCATCCGGTTCTCCCACGGTGACTTCGGCGGTCGCGCCGTCAGCGGGTTCGACGCGGTCGACGGCGGCAGCGCCGACGACTGCAACGGGCACGGCACCCACGTGGCCGGCACGGTCGGCGGCAGCGCCTACGGTGTGGCCAAGGGCGTCACCCTCGTCGGCGTCCGAGTGCTCGACTGCGGGGGCAGCGGCACCAACGCCGGCGTCATCCAGGGCGTCGACTGGGTCACCGGCGACCACGCCGCCGGCCAGCCCGCCGTGGCCAACATGAGCCTCGGCGGCGGCTTCAACCAGGCCGTGAACGACGCGGTGGCCCGCTCCATCGCCGACGGCGTCAGCTACGGCCTCGCGGCCGGCAACGACAGCGGCGCGAACGCCTGCAACAGCTCCCCGGCCAGCACCCCCGCCGGGATCACGGTCGGATCGACCACCAGCACCGACGCCCGGTCGTCGTTCTCCAACATCGGCACCTGCCTGGACATCTTCGCCCCCGGCAGCTCGATCACCTCCGCCTGGCACACGGGCGACACCGCCACGAACACCATCAGCGGCACCTCGATGGCGACCCCGCACGTGGTCGGCGCCGCCGCGCTCGTGGTCGCCGCCAACCCGTCGTTCACCCCGCAGCAGGTACGCGACAAGCTCGTCGCCGACGCCACCAGCAACGTGGTGACCAACCCGGGCACCGGCTCGCCCAACAAGCTGCTGTACGTCGGCGACGGCGGCACCACCCCGCCGCCCCCGCCGCCCACGGGCTGCACCCAGACCAACGGCACCGACGTGACCATCTCGGACAACGCCACGGTGGAGAGCACGATCACCATCGCGGGCTGCACGGGCAACGCCGGCTCGGCCAGCACGGTCGCGGTGGACCTCGTGCACACCTACATCGGTGATCTCGCCGTCAGCCTCGTCGCCCCGGACGGCAGCGCCTACACCCTGCACAACCGCACGGGCGGCTCCGCCGACAACATCAACCAGACCTACACCGTCAACCTCTCCTCCGAGGTCGCCAACGGCACCTGGAAGCTGCGGGTCCAGGACGCCGCCAGCGGCGACACCGGCTACCTCAACAGCTGGACGCTCAACCTGGGCGGGTCCGGCACGACGGACTGCACCGGCACCAACGGCAACAACGTCACCATCGGCGACAACGCGACGGTGACCAGCGTCGTCGCGATCGCCGGCTGCACCGGCAACGCCTCGTCGACCAGCAAGGTCGCGGTGCAGATCGTGCACACCTACATCGGCGACCTGGTCGTCAGCCTCGTCGCCCCGGACGGCAGCGCCTACACCCTGCACAACCGCACGGGCGGCTCCGCCGACAACATCAACCAGACCTACACCGTCAACCTCTCCTCCGAGGTCGCCAACGGCACCTGGAAGCTGCGGGTCCAGGACGCCGCCAGCGGCGACACCGGCTACATCGACACCTGGACCCCTACCCTCTAACCAGCCAGGCACAAGGTCCCCCGACGGCGACACCGCCCACCAACCGAACAGGTCCAGGCCGGGTAACAGCGAAGGGACCCTCGCCCCCCGCCCTCGCCCCCCGCCCCCGCCCTCGCCCCCGCCCTCGCCCCTCCCGCCCCTCCCGCCCCTCCCGCCCTCGTCGATCTTGCACTTTGTGCCCGCGAAAAGTCCTTTTGGTACCGGTAAGTCGGGGCAGAAGGTGCAAGATCGCCGAGGTCAGGGGCGTGGGGGCGGGGCGCGGGGGCGGAGCGCGGGGGGCGGGGGGCGGGGGCGGGGGCCGAGGGGGCGTCAGGAGAGGGCGGCGCGGATCGTGGCGACTATGCAGGCGGGGCGGCTATAGAGGTCGCGGTCGGTGAAGTAGCGCATCCGCCAGCCGTTCACGTCGAGCCAGTTCATCCGCTCGCGGTCGTACCGGAGTTGATCACGTTCGAGATGCGACGCGCCGTCGTACTCGATGCCGACCCTGCGCGCCCGGTAGCCGAGATCCAGCCGGTAGCGAGGCAGGCCATCACCATCGTGCACCCACAGCTGCGGCTCGGGCGCCGGGAGCCGCCCGTCGACCAGGACCAGCCGCAACTGGCTCTCCTGCCGACACTCGGCTCGGCCGTCCGCCAACGGCACGAGGTTCCGAATTTGCCGTACGCCACGGAGCCCGCGATGGACCGCCACCTCCGCCATCAGCTCGTGTGGATCGACCGTGCCCGACCGGATGGCAGCGTCGAGCACGGGCAGGGCGTCCAGCCGCCGGACGGTACGCGCCAACTCGACGGCGCACCGGGCGGCCGGCACGCAGGGCACCCCCCGGACGAGGACGGGCCGCGTGGGAATCACCGAGTGGTGGACGACCAGGCCGGGAAGCCGCGGCTTGGGCACCGTGGCGGGCAACTGGACGTGGACGATGTCCTCGCGCAGTACGCCGAAGCCGTACCGCCGGGCCGCGCTCTGCCTGGTCAGCATGGCCTCCTCGGGAAGGCACAGCATGAGGGCGCGCAGTTCGTCCTCGTCGTCGCAGGGCTGGTCGCCGTAGACACCCCGCCGCACCCGATGCAGTTCCGCCCTGTCGAGTCTGGTGCGGATCCGCTTCACGGTGAGGTCCCGCATCAGCTCGCCGGCGCGCCAAAGCTGAGTAGACATGCGCACAGGATCGACGAAACCGCCCCGCCACCCCGGCCCTCAACGGCTTCCCCTGTGGACAACCCCCGCCCTGTGGACAACTCCCCAAACCCACCCCACCCGTGCTAACACCACCCCCTCCCGCCCAGCCCAGCCTCGTCCAGCCCCGTCCCGCCCCGGCGATCTTGCACTTTTGGCCCCCGATAAGCGAGGAACGCCCGAAATGCCGAGGCAGAAAGTGCAAGATCGCGGGCGGCAAGGGGGGCGGGGCGGCAAGGGAGGGGGGTTAGCGGGCGTCTAGGAGGGGTTGGTGGGGGGTCCAGGGTGGGCCGCCGGTGGCGTCGCGGCGGCGGCGGGCGATCGCCGACAGCGCCTCCAGTACCACCCGGTTGGCCAGGTACGCGGTGATGTCGGCGTGGTCGTACGGCGGGGCGACCTCGACCACGTCGACGCCTACGACGGGCAGCTCGTAGCAGCAGCGCCGGACCGCGTCGAGCAGTTGGCGGGAGGTCAGCCCGCCGGGTTCCGGGGTGCCGGTGCCGGGCGCCATGCCGGGGTCCACCACGTCCACGTCGACGGAGAGGAAGACGCCCTCGCACTCGTCCACCGCGATCCCGAACGCCTCCGTCAGGCACTCGTCGAGGCCGCGCGCCACCAGCTCGGTCATCTCGTACGACCGCATCCGCTGCTCCGCCATCCACGACAGGGTCTCCGGGCCGGGCCAGTAGCCGCGCAGGCCGATCTGGAGGAACCGGTCGCCGCGTACGGCGCCGGACTCGATGAGCCGGCGCATCGGCTGGCCGTGCCCGTGCAGGCTGCCGAACTCGATGTCCCCGGTGTCGGCGTGCGCGTCGAAGTGCACCAGCGACACCCGGCCCGGCCCGTGGTGGCGGGCGACGCCGGTGGCGTCGGGCAGCGCGATGGAGTGGTCGCCGCCGAGCACCACCGGGATCGCGCCGGCGCGCGCCACCGCGAAGACCGCCGACTCCAGGGCGGCCAGGGAGCGTTCGATGTCGCCGGAGAACATCTCGACGTCGCCGGCGTCGTACACCCGCAGGTCGCGCAGTGCGTCGACGCGCAGCGCGAGGGACGGTCGGGAGCCGTCGTGCGGCAGGTAGCAGGCCTGGCGGATGGCGGACGGCCCGAACCGGGTGCCCGGCCGGTGCGAGGTGCCACCGTCGAAGGGCGCGCCGACGATCACGATGTCGGCGTCGGCGAAGGACGACGGGTCGTCGAGCGCGCAGCGGTCGACGCCGAGGAAGGTGACGTCGGGGCCGTACATCGGGCCGTAGCGGGTCATCGCTGCTGTTCCTCCACGGTGGGCGGCGGCCGGCGGCCGCGCAGGGTGCTGGCGAGCACCAGCAGCAGGGCGACCACGAACATCGCCGTGCCGACGACGTTGACCTGCGGCGGGATGCCCCGCTGGGCGGCGCCCCAGACGTACATCGGGAACGTGACGGTGGTGCCGGCGTTGAAGTTCGTGACGATGAAGTCGTCGAACGACAGCGAGAACGCCAGCAGCGCGGCGGCCACGATGCCGGGCCGCACCAGCGGCAGGGTGACCAGCCGGAAGGTCTGCCACTCGCTGGCGTAGAGGTCCATCGCGGCCTCCTCCAGCCGGGAGTCCATCCCGGCCAGCCGCGCCCTGACGGTGACCACCACGAACGACACGCAGAACGTGACGTGCGCGACGACGACGGTCCAGAAGCCCTGCGGCACCCCGGCGGAGACGAGGAGGGCGAGCAGCGAGGTGCCCAGCACCACCTCGGGGGTGGCCATCGGCAGGAGGACCAGCACGTTGAGCGCGGACCGACCGCGGAACCGGTGCCGCACCAGCGCGAACGCCATCAGGGTGCCGAGCACCGTGGCGACCGCGGTGGCGACGAAGCCGATCTGGACGCTGCGCACCACCGCGTCGCACATGTCCGAGGTGGCGCAGGGGTCGCGCCAGTTGTCGAGCGTGAACTCGTGGAGGTCGTACGACAGGCGGCTGGACGGGCGGTTGAACGAGAGCGCGGCGACGACGCCGACCGGCAGGAGGAGGTAGCCGAGCACCAGCAGCGCCACGCCCGTCACCCAGTGGTCGGCCAGCCTGCGCAGGATCCGGGCCGTCACGACGCCTCATCCGTGCGGCGCAGGCAGCCGAGGACGACCGCGAGGATCGCCGCCATCAGCAGGAACGACAGGGCCGCACCCTGCGGGTAGTCGAGCCGGACCAGGAACGCGGAGTCGATGACGTTGCCGATCATGTATTCGTTGGGGGTGCCGAGCAGTTCGGCGTTGATGTAGTCGCCGCTGGCCGGGATGAGGAAGAGCAGCACGCCGGCGACCAGGCCAGGCATGGACAGCGGCAGCGTCACCCGGCGGAAGGCCCGCAGCGGGCTGGCGTAGAGGTCGCTCGCCGCCTCCAGCAGCCGGGGATCGAGCCGCTCCAGGCTCGCGTACAGCGGCAGCACCAGGAAGGGCAGGAAGTTGTACGTCAGGCCGAGCACCACCGCGACCGGGGTGGCCAGCAGCCGGCCGTCGGGCGCGAGCAGGTGCACGTCGCGCAGCAGCCCGACGAGCCCGCCGCTGTCGGACAGGATGGTCTTCCAGGCCAGCGTGCGCACCAGGAAGCTGGTGAACATCGGCGCGACCACGCAGACCAGCAGCAGGTTCTTCCACCGCCCGGCCTTCCGCGCGATGGTGTACGCCAGCGGGTAGCCCATCAGCAGCGCCAGCAGCAGCGCCAGGCCGGCGTAGCCGAAGGACCGGGCGAACTGCGGCCAGTATGCCGCGAGCGCGTCCGGGTAGTTGCCGACCGCCCAGGTCAGCGCGTACCCGGTGGCGAGCGAGCCGGCGGGGTCGTAGAGGCTGGCGGCGGCGAGCTGGAACAGCGGCGCCGCGAAGAAGAGGAACAGCCACGCCGCGCCGGGCAGCACGAGCAGGTACGGCCGCAGCCGGCGCCTGCCGGAGCGGCGGGCCTGCGGTGACGGCGGCGACGACGGCAGGGGCGGGGGCGGCGGCGGTCGCCCCGACCCGGTGGCGGCGCGGGCGGGGACCCTCACGAGGGCGCTCCGACCGGCTCGTCCAGCACCGGCGTGCCCGCCTCCTCGCCGGGCTCCCGGGCCAGCAGGAAGGCGTGCCGGGGATCCCAGTAGGCCACGGCCGCCGCGCCCACCGCGCGCGGGCCGGTCGCGCCGCTGTTGGCCACGAAGACCGACAGCTCGCCGCCCCAGCCGGTACGCAGCAGGTACTGGGTGCTCACCCCCGTGTAGGAGGCGTCGGTGACGACCCCGGTGACGTGCTGGCAGCCGGCGGGGACCTGGTCGGCCGAGTCGACCAGGTGCAGCTTTTCCGGGCGTACGCCCAGGTGGACCGGCCCCCGGTCGGCGCGGGACCGGTCGGCGGGCACCGAGAAGCGACCGCCGTGCACCGAGACGGCGACCTCGTTCCCGGTGGGGCCGGCGGCCTCGCCGGCGAGCAGGTTGGACTGGCCGAGGAAGTTCGCCACGAACGCGGTGGCCGGGAACTCGTAGAGGTCGGCGGGCGCGCCGAGCTGCTCGATCCGGCCGGCGTTCATCACCGCGACGGTGTCGGCCATCGTCATGGCCTCCTCCTGGTCGTGGGTGACGTGCACGAACGTGACGCCGACCTCGGTCTGGATGCGCTTCAGCTCGATCTGCATCCGCCGGCGCAGCTTGAGGTCGAGCGCGCCGAGCGGCTCGTCCAGCAGCAGCACCTGGGGGCGGTTGACCAGGGCGCGGGCCAGGGCGACCCGCTGCTGCTGGCCGCCGGAGAGCTGGGCGGGCCGGCGGTGGCCGAAGCCGTCGAGCTGCACCAGCGCGAGCATGCCCGTCACCTCGTCGTCGACGGAGCGGAAGCCGCGCCGGCGCAGGCCGAAGGCCACGTTCTCGAAGACGTTCAGGTGCGGAAAGAGCGCGTAGCTCTGGAACACGGTGTTCACCGGCCGCTTGTACGGGCGCAGCCGGGTGACGTCCCGGCCGCCGAGCAGCACCCGCCCGCTGGTCGGCTCCTCCAGGCCGGCGACCATCCGCAGCGTGGTGGTCTTGCCGCAGCCGGACGGCCCGAGCAGGGCGAAGAAGGTGCCCTGCGGCACGGTCAGGCTGAGCTCGTCCACCGCCGTGAGGGTGCCGAACCGCTTGGTGAGGTCGGCCAGCCGCAGGTCGGCGGCCGGTGTGTCGCGTCCCGGGGTCGCCCCGCCCATGCCGCTCACGCCCCGATGATCCGCTGGAACTTGCCCTCGTAGTCGCGTTCCTGCTGCTCGTCCAGCGCCATGAAGACCTTGGACCTCGCCAGTATGGTCTCGTCGGGGAAGATCAGCGGGTGGGCGGCCAGCTCCGGGTCGAGCTTCTCCAGCTCGGCCTGGGCGCCCTGGACCGGGCAGATGTAGTTGACGAACGCGGCGAGCCTCGCGGCGATCGCCGGGTCGTAGTAGTGGTCGATGAGCCGCTCGGCGTTGCCTCTGTGGGTGGCCTTGTTCGGCACGACCACGTTGTCCGACCAGATCATCACCCCGGAGTCGGGCACGACGAACCTGATCTTGTCATCGTCGAAGCCGAGCTGGACGGCGTCGCCGGACCAGCCGATGCACGCGGCGATGTCGCCCTTGGCGAGGTCGGGCGCGTAGTCGTTGCCGGTGAAGCGGCGGATCTGCCCGGAGTCCACGGCCCTCTCGAGCTTGTCGAGCGCGTCGTCGAACTGGGCGGCGGTGAAGTTCGCCGGGTCGTGGCCGTTCGACTGGAGCAGCAGGCCCATGGTGTCGCGCATCTCCGCCAGCGCGGTCACCCTGCCCTTCAGGTCGGGGCGGGTGAGCAGCTCGTCGACCGTACGGATCTCCCTGGTCACCCTGCCGTTGTAGGCCAGGCCCGCCAGGCCGGACTGCCACGGGATGGCGAGCTGGTCCTGCGGGTCGAAGGACCGGTTGCGCAGCGACGGCAGCAGGTTGGCCGCGACGTTGGGCAGCTTCGACCGGTCGAGCCGCTGCACCCAGCCGAGGCGGATCAGCCGCGCCGCCATCCAGTCGGAGAGGACCACGACGTCGCGCCCGATGCTCTGGCAGCCCGCGAGCTGGTGGCGCACCTTGCCGAAGAACTCGTTGTTGTCGTTGACGTCCTCCGTGTAGGTCACCTGGATGCCCGTCCTCGCGACGAACGCGTCCAGGGTCGGCCGCTTCGACCCGTCGGAGTCGTCGACGTCCATGTACTGCGGCCAGTTGGAGAACGTCAGCTTCTTCTCGGTGCCCGACAGGTCCTCGCTGACGCAGCCGGCCCCGGTCCGGGTGGCCGCCTCGGTGCCGCAGCCGGCCAGCGCGCCGCCCGCGGCCAGCAGCGCGGCCGAGCCGAGGGCGCCGGTGAGCAGCCCACGCCGGGTGAGGGACCGAGCGCGAGTGCGCATGTGACGACTCCTAGGGGGTCGACGTCGACGGCGGGACGGGGGAGGATGGCGCGCCGGCGGGAGGGTGCAATGGGACGAGTGATCCTGACATGAGGCCCCCTCCCGTACAAGTGATTCCGTTGCGGCCATACCTCCAGACGACGGAATGCGCCAAACTGTGCGAGGCCACCCGGCGGCCCGGGACCGACATGGGGAGCGATCGATGACGAACCGTCAGCACGACAGCGGCAACGGCGGGCGACGGGTCGCCGTCCGGGAGGGCGCCGGCCACGCCCTGCTCGACGACGTGGCGAAGCAGATCATCGAGCAGCTCCAGGAGGACGGCCGCCGGCCGTACGCGACCATCGGCAAGGCAGTCGGGCTGTCGGAGGCGGCGGTGCGCCAGCGCGTGCAGCGGCTGCTCGACGCCGGGGTGATGCAGATCGTGGCCGTGACCGACCCGCTCCAGCTCGGCTTCCCCCGGCAGGCCATGATCGGCCTGCGCACCGACGGCGACATGGAGGCCGTGGCCGACCGCCTCGCCGAGCTGGACGAGGTCGCCTACGTGGTCATCACGGCGGGCTCGTTCGACCTGCTGACGGAGGTGGTCTGCCGCAACGACGACCACCTGCTGGAGATCCTCCAGCGGCTGCGGGCGGTCGAGGGCGTGCTCGCTACGGAGGCGTTCGTCTATCTCAAGCTGCGCAAGCAGACGTATTCCTGGGGCACCGCCTGATCGGGCCGGCGGCCGGGCCGGAGACGCACCGACGGGCCGCCGGTGGGATCAGCCGGCGCGCCCGGCAGCGGCGACGAACGCCCGCCAGGCGTCGGGCGCAGCTGGTCTTGGAGCGTGGGCGCCGACCGGCGGACGACGCCGGATCACAGACCCCGAGAGGGTACGGAATCCGTCGCCCTTACGCCTGATACTCTTTGAATCCGTTGCCATATCGACTAGGCAGCACCGGTTTCACTTGTGTTCGCGGTCCGGGTGTGCGATAACCGTGGGCAGAGCGGCCGGCGTCACCCCGCACCGGCCCGGGACCCGATGGGGCTGACCATGGCCGACGCCACCGACCACCTCTGGATGCACTTCACGCGGATGGCGAGCTACTCCGCCGGCGAGGTGCCGACCATCGTGCGCGGCGACGGCGCGTACGTCTGGGACGACCGGGGCCGCCGCTACCTGGACGGGCTCGCGGGCCTCTTCGTCGTCAACGCCGGCCACGGGCGCGCCGAGCTGGCCGAGGCCGCCGCCAAGCAGGCGGGCGAGCTGGCCTACTTCCCGCTCTGGTCCTACGCCCACCCCAGGGCGGTCGAGTTGGCCGAGCGGATCGCGGCGCTGACCCCCGGCGACCTCGACCGCGTCTTCTTCACCACCGGCGGCTCCGAGGCGGTCGAGGCGGCGTGGAAGCTGGCCCGGGCCTACTACAAGCGCACCGGCAGGCCGAACAAGCACAAGGTGGTCAGCCGCCACGTCGCCTACCACGGCACCTCGATGGGGGCGCTGTCGATCACCGGCCTGCCCGGCATCAAGAGCGACTTCGAGCCGCTCGTGCCCGGCGGCATCAAGGTGCCGAACACCAACTTCTACCGCGCTCCGGAGCACGGCGACTCCCCCGAGGCGTTCGGCCGGTGGGCCGCCGACGAGATCGGCCGCGCCATCGAGCGGGAGGGGCCGGACACCGTAGCGGCCGTCTTCCTGGAGCCGGTGCAGAACTCCGGCGGCTGCTTCCCGCCGCCGCCCGGCTACTTCGAGCGGGTCCGCCAGATCTGCGACGCGTACGACGTGCTGCTCGTCTCCGACGAGGTGATCTGCTCCTGGGGCCGGCTCGGCGAATACTTCGGCGCCGTCCGGTACGGGTACCAGCCCGACATCATCACCACCGCCAAGGGGATCACCTCCGGCTACGCCCCGCTCGGCGCGATGATCGCCAGCGACCGGCTGACGGAGCCCTTCCTGACCGAGACCGGGATGTTCGCCCACGGGGTGACCTTCGGCGGCCACCCGGTCTCCTGCGCGGTCGCCCTGGCCAACCTGGAGCTCTTCGCCCGCGAGGACCTGATCGGCCACGTACGGGCCAACGAGGCCGCCTTCCGAGCCACCCTGGAGAAGCTGCACGACCTGCCGATCGTCGGCGACGTACGCGGCGACGGCTACTTCTACGGCATCGAGTTGGTCAAGGACAAGGGCACCCGGGCGACCTTCGACGAGGCCGAGTCCGAGCGGCTGCTGCGCGGCTTCCTGTCCACGGCGCTGTTCTCGGCCGGGCTCTACTGTCGCGCCGACGACCGGGGCGACCCCGTCGTGCAGCTCGCTCCGCCGCTGATCGCCGAGCAGCGGCAGTTCGACGAGATCGAGCAGATCCTGCGCGCGGTGCTCACGGAGGCGTGGGCGCGCCTGTAGCTCCCCGCCGTCGGGCCGCGCGCCTCGGCCGCGTCAGTGGCTGGGGGGAATGACGCGGAGGTGGCCGCGGCGGCCGGTCTGCGGGGCCGAGTTCAGCGTCTCGTCGTCCTCCGGCGGGCGGGGGGCCACCGGGCGGGCGGCCTCGCGGACGGCCTCGGCGAGGGCGACCAGGTCGTCGGTGGTGGGCGGCGGGGGCTCGAACTCGCCCTCGTGCCGGACGACGTCCCATCCGCGCGGTGCGGTGAGGCTGCGGGCGTGCGGCTCGCAGAGGTCGTAGGTGTGCGGCTCGGCGAAGGCGGCCAGCGGCCCCACCACGGCTGTCGACTCGTTGTAGACATAGGTCAGCGTGGCGACCGCTTGCCGGGGGCAGCCGTTACGGGAGCAGCGCCGTGGTGACCTCACGGCGGCAGGGTATCTCCATTACCGGGTCCGGCGCACCGCTTCGCGTTGCGACACGCCCGTCGCGGTGATCACAATTCGGCCGGTTCGGCGCGCGCGGCGCGCCACATCGGCGGCGCTGCCGCAGGCCAGGTCGGTGCGGGAGCTAACCTGTCCCTCATGACGAGCCCGGAACACCGCCGCCCCGGCCCCGGCCGGCGCGCCCGCGACCGGCACGGGCGCGGCCTGCGCGGGCGGCTGGTCCCGGCGACGGTCCCGCTGGCGCGGACCAAGGCGGAGATCTTCGACGATCTCGTGCTGGACACCGTCGAGACCCTGGAACGGCGGTTCGCCAAGGAGCTGGCCGGTGTCGAGTTCGCGGTGGAGGACGTCCCGCCGGACCTGAACGTCTACGACTCCGACGTGCTGGAGGACGGCGAGGTGCCGCTCGCGCGCCTGCTGCCCGGCCGGCCGGGCCGGCAGGAGGTGCCCCCGCGGATCGTGCTCTACCGCCGGCCGCTGGAGTTCCGGGCCATGGATCGCGAGGATCTCGCGGATCTCGTGCACGACGTGATCATCGAGCAGGTGGCCAACCTGCTCGGTGTCGACCCGGACGAGCTGACCTGAGCCGCCCGTCGGGTGCCGCCGCGAACGGCGACCGGTTGGTTCGCGCCTGAGCCGGGCGGCCCCCACCGCCCTGGCCCGGCGCCACTCAGGCGGCCCGCCGCTTGAGCTTGCGCCGCTCCCGTTCCGAGAGCCCACCCCAGATCCCGAACCGCTCGTCGTGGCCGAGAGCGTATTCGAGGCATTCCGTCTTGACCTCGCAACGCGAGCAGATTCGCTTCGCCTCGCGGGTCGAGCCGCCCTTCTCGGGAAAGAACGCCTCCGGGTCGGTCTGCGAGCAGAGCGCCCGCTCCTGCCACTCCGGCGCGTTTCCGAGCAGGTCGGCCACCTCAAGCTGGCCGTCCATCAAAAGCCTCCTTGTCGCGCACCGGCGTCATCGCCGCTGCAACCCCCCACGCGAAAGGCGCGCGTGTCCGTGCGGTCCGATTTGCTGCGTTCCGTGCGAACAACCCCATTCAAATTACACGCGTGTAATGCGTGCGCCGTCAAGCCAAACTTGATAATGGAGTCGCCCTCCCGACAACACTCCGGACGGCCACCCGGCCGCCCGGCCTCGCAACCTGCCCTATCGATTCAGACCCCGGCCGAGTAACGCCCTCTCCGGCGAGTTGCCCGAGTTTTCTCCCGTGGCGCTTCCCCACCGGCCCGACCGGACACGCCGACGGAGACCCCCGAAAGACCACCACCGCAATCGTTGATCTTGGTGGGGCACAGGTTAACGCGACTTCGCGCCGACCGCCCGTCGAGCGGCGGACCAGCGGTGCCCGACCTTCCACAATATGGACGATCGCGCCTGGACGACCGGTGACGGTCGACCCGACCGGGGGCCGGGCGAACGCCTCCTGCCAGGCAAAATCCGCGAACGTCCGACCGCGACACCGCTTCGTCCCACCGGTGTCCGACCGTCCCACCAGACGGTATGGACGCCGGTGCGCGGGCTCCGGGCGGACGGCACTGTGGAAGGTGCCGTCGCGCTCCGGCGGCGGGTGGGACCCGACCCTAGGACCGGGGGCGGCCGTACGCGGTCGTGCGCCGGCGGGCCGGGCGTCCGGCGGCAGCGGCGATGGCGACCAACTGCTCCTCCGTACGCGCCGAGCCGTTGCCGGAACCGGCCATCCGGGAGATCGTCTCCTCCATCAGCGTGCCGCCCAGGTCGTTGCAGCCGCCCCGGAGCATCGCCGCCGTGCCCTCGTCGCCGAGCTTCACCCAGGAGCACTGGATGTTGTCGATCCGGCCGTGCAGCAGCAGCCGGGCCATCGCGTGCACCACCCGGTTCTCCCGCCAGGTCGGCCCGGGGCGGGCGATGCCGGCCAGGTAGATCGGCGCGTTCGTGTGCACGAACGGCAGCGCCACGAACTCCGTGAACCCGCCGGTGCGGTCCTGCACGCCGGCCAGCACCCGGAAGTGCGCGAGCCACTGGCCGGGATGGTCCACGTGGCCGTACATCATCGTGGAGCTGGAGCGGATGCCCAGCTCGTGGGCCGTGCTCACCACGTCGACCCAGGCGGCGGCCGGCAGTTTGCCCTTGGTGAGCACCCAGCGCACGTCGTCGTCGAGGATCTCCGCGGCGGTGCCGGGGATGGTGTCCAGGCCGGCCTCGCGCAGCCCGGTCAGCCACTCCCGCACCGACACGCCGGCCTTCGCGGCGGCGGTGACGATCTCCATCGGCGAGAACGCGTGCACGTGCATCCCCGGCACCCGCGCCTTGATGCCCCGGACCAGGTCGGCGTAGACGGTCACCGGCAGCTTCGGGTCGATGCCGCCCTGGAGGCAGACCTCGCTGGCGCCGGCCGCCCACGCCTCCTCCGCCCGGTCGGCGACCTGCGCCACCGACAGCCGGTACGCGTCGGCGTCCCGCTCCCGCTGGGCGAAGGCGCAGAACCGGCAGCCCACGTAGCAGACGTTGCTGAAGTTGATGTTGCGGTTGACCACGTACGTCACGTCGTCGCCGACCGCCGCCCGGCGCACGTCGTCGGCGAGGCGGCACAGCTCGTCCAGCGCCGGCCCGTCGGCGGCGAACAGCGCCAGCGCGGCGTCGGCGTGCCGCGGCTCCAGCAGCGCCGCCGGGTCGTCGGCCGCCAGCCGCAGCCCGGCCCGCAGGTCGCGGTCGGTCCCGCCCCCGCCGCCGGCGGTCACCTTGCCGGCCACCTCGGACCAGTCGCCGTAGACGTGGTCGAAGTCGCCGCGCCGGTCGCCCGTCCGCCCGGTGGTGTCGATGGTGGCGTGCAGGTCGGTCCGCCCGCCGTACGTCTCGTCGGGCTCCTGCCAGGGGCGGCCCACCGGTCGGGCCTCCTCGACGGCCAGCCCCGTCGCCGGGTCGGCCAGCGCCCCGACGTGCGGCAGCAGGCGCGGGTCGAGCCACGGGTCGCCGGCCCGCACGTACTCGGGGTAGATCGTCAGCCGCTCGCGCAGCGTGAAGCCGGACTTCTCCGTGTGCCGGGCCAGCTCGTCGATCTGCGGCCAGGGGCGTTCCGGGTTGACGTGGTCCGGGGTCAGCGGGGACACCCCGCCCCAGTCGTCGATGCCGGCGCGCAGCAGCAGGTCGTACTCGCCCGCGATCAGGTTCGGCGGGGCCTGGATCCGGGCCTTCGGGCCGAGCAGCACCCGGGTCACCGCCACCGTGGCGGCCAGGTCGTGCAGCTCGGCGTCGGGCATCCCGCGCATCGCCGTGTCCGGCTTGGCGCGGAAGTTCTGCACGATCACCTCCTGGAGGTGGCCGTACTCGCGGTGCGCGCGGCGGATCGCGAAGATCGCGTCGACCCGCTCGGCGGGCGTCTCGCCGATGCCGATCAGGATGCCCGTGGTGAACGGCACCCCGACCCGGCCCGCGTCGTCGAGCACCCGCAGCCGTACCGCCGGCTCCTTGTCGGGCGAGCCGAAGTGCGGGCCGCCCGGCTCCGACCAGAGCCGCGTCGCCGTGGTCTCCAACATCATCCCCATGCTGGGCGCGACGGGCTTGAGCCGCTGCAACTCCGACCAGGAGAGCACCCCCGGGTTGAGGTGCGGCAGCAGCCCGGTCTCCTCCAGCACCGCCACCGCGCACGCGCGCAGATAGTCCAGTGTGGAGTCGTAGCCCCGCTCGTCCAGCCAGCGCCGGGCCGCCGGCCAGCGCTCCTCCGGCCGGTCGCCGAGGGTGAACAGGGCCTCCTTGCAGCCCTGCGCCGCGCCCGCCCGGGCGATGGCGAGGACCTCGTCGCGGTCGAGGAACGCCGCCGGCAGCCGGTGCGGCACGGTCGCGAAGGTGCAGTAGTGGCAGCGGTCCCGGCACAGCCGGGTCAGGGGGATGAAGACCTTCTTCGAGTACGTGACCACGCCCGGCCGCCCGGCCTCGCGCAGCCCGGCGTCGCGCACGGCGCCCGCCACGTCGAGCAGCTCGTCCAGCGCCCCGCCCCGGGCGGCCAGCAGCGCGGTGGCCTCGTCGACGTCGAGCGCCCGCCCGGTCGCGGCCCGGCGCAGCGCCCGCCGCACGCTCGCGTCACTCGGGCCGGGCTCGGTGCGATCAACCATCCGCCCAGCCTAAGCGCTCACCGGTCCCGCCCCGCCCGCCCGGCCCACACCGTGAACAAGCGCACCACCCGCCGGCCGGACCTCCGGCTGCCGGCTCCGGATGGCGAACCGGGGGCGGACGGGTGGGGCCGGCCGACACGGGAGCCGGGAGCCGGCCCGGCGGCGCGGGAGGCCGGGACGGCGGCGGCGCGGAAGGCCGGGACGGCGGTCGCGGAGGAGGCGGGACGGCGGTCGCGGAGGAGGCGGGACGGCGGTCGCGGAGGAGGCGGGAGCGCGAGCGCCCCGCACGGGACCGTGCGGGGCGCTCGGGTGCCGGTGGTGCCGCCCGGTCAGCGAGGGGCGTCCGGGTTGTCGCCGGGGTTGATGTGCTGGGTGCGGTCGGAATCCCCGTCGGTGGGGCGCGGGATCGCCTGGGTGGGCTCGACCGACTGGCGCGGGATCGCCTGCGTCGGCTCGGCCGAGGGCGGCGGCCCGAACGGCGGGGCGCTGGGCGCCGACCCGAACGGGGGCGCGGAGTGCGGCGCGGCGTTGGCCGGCGGGGCGGACTGCGGCGCCGGGTTGAACGACGGGGTCGGCTGCGGGCCGCCGAACTGCGCGGGCTGCTGACCGTACGGGGCGCCGTACGGGCCGGGGGCGGCCCAGCCGCCCGGCTGGCCGGGGACCGGCTGGCCCGGCTGACCAGGTTGGCCGGGGACCTGCTGGCCCGGCTGGCCCGGGTAGCCGCCCTGCTGCTGCGGCCAACCGGGCTGCGGCTGGCCGTAGACGCCGGGCTGGGGCTTCGGCTTGGGAACGTGGTAGAGGGTGCGCCAGATCTTGAAGACGACGAACGCGGCGAGCGCGAGGAGCGCCAGCCACCCCGCCCGGGTCAGCAGGCCCAGGAAGGCGTCCAGGATCTCGGCCTCGGCCAGCCGGTCGACCGTCCAGACCAGGAGGGTCAGCACGCCGAACAGGGCGCTGACCGCGTACTGGACGAGCGCCACCTGGGTGACCAGTTTCGCCTTGGGGGTGGCGGGCCGCACGTGCGTGACGAGCAGCACGGCCAGCACCGGCAGGACCACTGCCTCCAGGCCGACGAAGACGAAGAAGGCGCTGCCCGCCCGGCCGGCGAACGTGGTGTACTGAGCCGGCGTCAGCAACCGGATCAGGCCGACGAAGAGGAACACGGCGTTCGCGCCGAGGAGCACGAACGCGGCGAGCTCCCGCAGCGGCTTGGTCAGTTGGCTGGCCTGCGTCCCTTCGGTGGGCGCGGGCTCGGCGGGGCTGGTCACGGAATCCCCCTCGGGGCGAAAGCGGACAGTTGCCGACGTGAGCCTAGTCTCCCGGGCCACCGGCCGATCGGAGGCAGCCCGTGCGCGAGGATGTCGGCATGCGCATCGTGGTTCTGACGGGCGGCATCGGGGGCGCCCGCTTCCTGCTCGGCGTCCGGGCGTACGCCCGCGAGGTCGGCGCCGAGGTGACCGCCGTGGTCAACGTCGGTGACGACCTGCTCCTGCACGGGCTCAAGATCTGCCCCGACCTGGACAGCGTGATGTACACGCTGGGCGGCGGCGCCGACCCCGAGCGGGGCTGGGGCCGGGTCGGCGAGAGCTGGACCGTCAAGCAGGAGCTGGCCGCCTACGGCGCCGAGCCGACCTGGTTCGGGCTCGGCGACAAGGACGTCGCCACCCACCTGGTGCGCACGACCATGCTCAACGCCGGCTATCCGCTGCACGCGGTCACCGAGGCGCTCGCCACCCGCTGGGAGCCGGGCGTACGCCTGCTGCCGGCGACCGACGACCGGCTGGAGACGCACGTCGTGGTGGGCGGCGGCGAGCCGGCGGGCCCGGACGGCGGCGGTCAGCGGGCGATCCACTTCCAGGAGTGGTGGGTACGCCACCGCGGGAACATCCCCACCCACCGGTTCGTCTTCGTCGGCGCGGAGACCGCGCGGCCCGCGCCCGGCGTGCTGGAGGCGATCGGGGCGGCCGACGTGGTGCTGATCGCGCCGAGCAACCCGGTGGTGAGCATCGTGCCGATCCTGGCCGTGCCCGGGCTGCGCGAGGCGGTCACCGACGGTTCCGCCCCGGTGGTCGGCGTCTCGCCGATCGTCGGCGGCGCACCGGTGCGCGGCATGGCGGACCGCTGCCTGGAGGTGCTCGGGGTGGAGTGCAGCGCGGCCGGCGTGGGCCGCCTCTACGGCGCCCGGTCGGCGGGCGGGCTGCTCGACGGCTGGCTGGTCGCCGAGGAGGACGCCGGCGCCCTGGTGCCGGAGGTGACGGTGCGCTCGGCGCCCCTGCTGATGACCGACGAGGCGGCGACGGCGGCCATGGTCCGCGCCGCGCTGGAGTTGACGTGAGGCTGGAGATCCTGCCGGTGCCGGGCATCGGCCACGTGTCCGAGGGCGACGACCTCGCCGCCCTGATCGCCACCGCCGCGCCCTGGCTGCGCGACGGCGACGTGCTGGTGGTGACCAGCAAGATCGTCTCCAAGGCGGAGGGGCGGCTGGTGGACGTCCCGGCGGACGGCCCGGAGCGGCTCGCCGCGCGCGACGAGGTGCTGGCCGCCGAGACGGCGCGGGTCGTGGCGACCCGGGGCGCCACCCGCATCGTGCAGACGCACCACGGTTTCGTGATGGCCTCGGCCGGGATCGACGCCTCGAACGTCGACAAGACCCGGCTGGTGCTGCTCCCGGCGGATCCGGACGCCTCGGCCCGGGCGCTGCGCGCCGCCCTGCGCGACCGCTACCACGTCGACGTCGCCGTGATCGTCAGCGACACGATGGGCCGGCCCTGGCGCAACGGCCTCACCGACGTGGCGCTCGGCGTCGCCGGGATGGACGCGATCCGCGACCACCGGGGCGAGGTCGACCCGTACGGCAACGAACTCCAGCTCACCCAGATGGCGGTCGTGGACGAGCTGGCCGGCGCGGGCGAGCTGATCAAGGGCAAGTGCGACCAGGTGCCCGTCGCGGTGGTGCGCGGCTACCTCACCGCGACCCGGCCCGACGACGGCGACGGCGCGGCCGCGCTGGTCCGGGACGCCGCGATGGACCTGTTCTCGCTGGGCACCGCCGAGGCGAAGGCGGCCGGGCTGGCCGCCGCCGCCACCCTGCCCGACGCCACCAACCCGACCCCGCCCGACGTGGCCGCGGTGCGGCGGGCCATCGCCGCGGTCGCCGACGCGGTCGCGCCCGGCACGGACTTCACCCTGGTCACCGACGAGGCCGTACGCGCCGGCACGGTCGCCGCCGTCGCCGGCTGGCCGGCGGGGGCGACGGCGCTGGTGCTCGGCTCCCCGGCCGACCCGGCGGGCCCGGCCGAGCTGGTCCGCTTCGGCGCCGACCTGCACCGCCTGCGCGCCGCCCTGGCGGCGGAGGGCGTCGCCTCGCTCCCGCTGCCCCCGCCGGCCGGCACCCCGGCGGCTGCCTGCCTGGCCCTCTGAGCAGGCGACGGTCAGGAGTTGAGCATGGCCCGCCCCAGCGGGGTGAGGGTGTGCAGGACGGTGTTGCGGTCCCGGTGGCTGACCAGGAGGCCGGCGTTGCGCAGCACGGTGGTGTGCTGGCTGGCTGCGGCCGGCGAGATGTTCAGCCGGCGGGCCACCTCCCCCGTGGTGCAGCCGTCGTCGCTGACCGCCAGCACGGCGGCCCGGGTGCGGCCGAGCAGCGCGGCCAGCGCCTCCCGGCCGGTGTCCGGCGCGCCCGGGCCGGCGGCCTCGCCGGGCGCCGGTGCGAGCCCGCCCAGCCGGTCCACCGGATAGACGAGGACCGGCGGCAGCGCCGGGTCGAGCAGGGCGACCGGGGTGGCCGCGCAGAAGAACGACGGGACCAGCAGCAGGCCGCGCCCGTCCAGGTGCAGCTCCCGGCTGTGCGGGTAGCCGCGCACCTGGAGCACCCCGGAATCCCAGTGCAGGGCGGGCCGCAGGCCGGCCAGCAGCCCCTCGACCCCGCCGTCGAGCAGCGACCGGGCGCGGCGGGCCCGGTCGGCCTCCACGGCCGCCTGGATTCGGGTCCAGTACGGATCGATCGCCAGGTCGCGGTACTGCTCCATGGCGCCGGTCAGGTCGCGCAGCGTCTCCGGTTCGCCCCGGGCCAGCGCGGTCGCGTTGGCGGGCAGCGCGTTGCCGGCGGCGAGGAGGGACAGGTCGCGGCGCAGCAGCGACACGGGGGTACGCCGGACGGCCTCCAGGCCCGCCTCGAAGCCGGCCGTGCTCTCGTGCGGGGTGAGGAAGTCGGGAAAGTAGCCGCGCGGCGGGTTCAGCGCGAGGAGCAGGCGGAGCCCCGCGGAGGACCGCCCCTGGCGCAACCCCCGGGTCACGGTGTGTCGCCAACCCGTCAGCAGCGGGTCGCGGTCGCGCACCGGCAACAGGTGCAGACTGAGGACCAGTTCCCACACCGGGTCCGCCGCCGGAGCCACCCGGGTCCGGAGGATGTCCTCGGCGGAGAAATGGATCTTCAGCATGGAGCGCTCCCGTGTCGCCTGGCAGGGGGATGCCGGGTGACCGTTGCAGCGTACCCGGGCGGCACTTATCTCCGTCTTTCAGCCTGAGCTGAAAAACCTCGACGCCGACCGCACAGGTTCGTCATGCTTCCACTGCCCGCACGGGGCGGGCGCGTCGATGACGCGCCCGCGAGTCGGGGCCCCAGGGGGACGGGGAGACCGGCGGCCGGGCAGCGCCACGAGGGTCTGCGGGCCTGCTCCGCGGAGGTGCTGTCCGGTCGCCGGTCCGGGCCCGCCCGATCGCTCCCGCTCCTGTTGCCGTTGCCGCCGCTCCCGTTGCCGTTGCCGCCGCTCCGTTGCCGTTGCCGCCGCTCCGTTGCCGTCGCTCCGTTGCCGTCGCTCCTGTTGCCGCTCCCGTTGCCGTCGCCGGGTCGAGCCGTTGGCGTTCAGTCGACCCAGAGGGCCACGCGATGGTCCTCGTCGGTGACGTAGAAGCTGCGCCCGCCCCGCTCGGCCAACCCCTCGACGTGGTGGAACGGCGCCAGGTCGGCCACCAGCTCGCCGGGGACGAGGTGCCCGTCGCCGGGCGCGGGAAACCGGACGTGCCGGGAGGTGACGTCGCCCCCGGTCGGGTGGTCGTCGAGCAGCACCGAACCCTTGCCGAGCGCGTCGATCGACCCGATCACCGCCGCGTAGCCGCCGTCGTCGGTGGGGGTGATCGCGCGGAAGCCGGCGAGCGCGCCGGGCGGGGTCACCCCCGTCAGGACGTACGCGCCCGCCGCCTCCGGCCAGCTCGGCGCGGGATCGAACATGCCCGACACGCCCGACAGCTCGACGAGGATCGGCTCGCCGTCGGCAGTCACCGGGAACCGCAGTCCCAGCAGGACGTCGCCGGCCGGCGTGAAGGCGGCGGCCTCGACGTTCAACGGCAGGTCGTCGGGGACGAGCCGGCTGACCCAGCCCTTCGACCGGGCGGTGCCGCGCGCGACGGTCTCCCCGATGAACCGGGCCCGCACCCGCTCGCCGGGCGGCAGCGGGGTGAAGGCCGCCTTGAGCAGGGCGTCGTTGACCGCCCGGTGCAGCCGGAACCGGTTGCGCACCACCCGCACCGGCAGCGTCCCGCCGGCCGCGTCGTCCTCGCGGAACCGGGCCACGAAGGCGCGTCGCGGGCGCAGCGGCCCGCCCTTCGAGCCGAAGTGCGAGCCGAAGACGTACACCCAGCCGTCGTGGTGGGCGAGCGCCTCGCCGTCCTCCGTCCGGCCGTTCTCGGCCCCGGCGTCGGCGGACACGTGGCGGGCGACCCACTCGCCGTCGTCGAGTTCCAGCAGCAGGGCCAGGCACTGCTCCACCGGCCCCTCGTCCAGCACGGTCCAGAAGCCCTGCCGGGCGCCGTACGCGCGCAGCAGCGCGGCAGAGCGCACCGGCAGCAGGTCGCTGGCCTCGTTGCCGGCCACGACGAACTCCAACAGTCGCAGGGTCACCCGGCCAGGGTACGAAGCGCCGGCTCGTACAGTGTCGGCATGCCGAACTCCCCCGCCACCGCGCCCCGGACGGCGCCGCCGCCCGCCGACGGCGACGTCCACGCGGCGCTGTACGCCGACGCCGTCGCCACGCTGCGCCGATGGGAGCCGACCGGCCGGGACGCCGCCGAGGCCCGGGACCGCACCGTGGCGCTGCTGGCCGCCGGGCCGGTGGCGATGAGCCGGGCGCACCGGCCGGGCCACGTCACGGCGAGCGCGCTGGTGCTCGACGCCACGGGGTCGCGGGTGCTGCTCTGCCTGCACGGCAAGTTCCGCAAGTGGGTGCAGCTCGGCGGGCACTGCGAACCCGCCGACCGCACCCTCGCCGGCGCCGCCCTGCGCGAGGCCACCGAGGAGTCCGGCATCGCCGGCCTGCGGATCGACCCGGTCCCGATCGACGTGGACATCCACCCGGTACGGTGCCAGGGCGGCTCCCTGCACTACGACGTGCGGTTCGCCGTCCTGGCCCCGCCCGGCGCGGCGGAACGGGTCAGCGCCGAGTCCGAGGCGCTGGGCTGGTTCCCGCCGGACCGGCTGCCGGAGCCGCTGGCCGGCGGGACGGCGCGGCTGGTCGCCCCGGCCCTGGCGACGCTCAGACGAGCCCCTCTTCGCCCCGCTCCTTGAGCTCGTCGACGATCTTCTTGACGTCCTGCGCCCGGTCGCGCGGGCAGACCAGCAGCGCGTCCGGGGTGTCGACGACGATGAGGTCGTGCACGCCGACGGTGGCCACCAGCCGCCCGGAGTGCGGCACCACCACCAGCCCCGAACTGTCCCGCAGCAGCACACCCGGCTTGGCGTCGGCGCCGAGCACCACGTTGCCGTCGGCGTCGGCGGGCAGCACCTCGCCCAGGGTGTGGAAGTCGCCGACGTCGTTCCAGCCGAAGTCGCCGGGCACCGTGGCCACCCGCCCGGCGGTCGCCGCGCCCTCCATCACCGCGTAGTCGACGGAAATCCTCGGCAGCGTCGGCCAGACCGTGCCGAGCACGTCGTCCTGCGCGTCGGTGCCCCACGCCTCGGCGATCTCGGCGATCCCGGCGTGCAGGGCGGGCTGCTGGCGGGCCAGCTCGGCGAGGAACACGTCCACCCGCCAGACGAACATGCTGGCGTTCCAGAGGTGCCGGCCGGAGCGCAGGTACGCCTCGGCGACCTCCGCGCTCGGCTTCTCCTTGAACTCGGCGACCGGGCGCAGCGGGCCGCCGTCGACCGGGTCTCCCGTCTGGAGGTAGCCGTAGCCGGTCTCCGCCCGCGTCGGGGTGATGCCGACCGTCATCAGCAGGCCCCGCTCGGCGCCGCGTACCGCCTCCTGGACGACCTCCCGCCACCGCTGCGGGTCGCCGATGAGGTGGTCGGCCGCGAAGGAGCCCATCACCGCCTCCGGGTCGCGCCGCGCGATGACGGCGGCGGCCAGGGCGATCGCCGCGCAGGAGTCCCGGGGCGAGGGCTCGACCAGGATGTTCTCCTCCGGCAGCCCGGCCAGCTGGCGCGCCACCGCGGCGGCGTGGGCGGTCCCCGTGACCACCAGGGTGCGCTCCGCCGTGGTCAGCGGGCCCAGCCGCTCGACCGTGGCCTGGAGCAGCGAGGCGGCGGAGCCGGTCAGCGGGTGGAGGAACTTGGGGTGGCCGGCGCGGGACAGCGGCCACAACCTCGTGCCGCTGCCACCCGCCGGGATGACGGCGTAGAGCATCAGCACATCATGCCCGAAC
The DNA here is from genome assembly GCF_053602615.1 of Micromonospora sp. NPDC004336. Taxonomy (NCBI): domain Bacteria; kingdom Bacillati; phylum Actinomycetota; class Actinomycetes; order Micromonosporales; family Micromonosporaceae; genus Micromonospora; species Micromonospora sp. NPDC004336. The sequence goes on along the minus strand of NZ_JBSGDY010000002.1, from coordinate 66,394 downwards.
CCCGCCCGCCCGGACGCCGGGTTGCCCGCCGCCCCGCCGCGGTGTCAGGCGCGGGCCCGGCTCCAGGCCGCGATGTGCACCTCGGCGCTGGACTCCCACGTGAACTCCTTGGCCCGGTCGAAGCCGGCCTTGGCCAGGGACAACCGCCGCTGCTCGTCGTCGAGCAGCGCGGCCAGGTCGGTGGCGATCTGGTCGGGGGCCTCGCTGGTGTACGCGACCGCGTCGCCACCCACCTCGGGCAGCGACAGCCGGGGCGTGGTGAGCACCGGCGCGGCACACGCCATCGCCTCCAGGATCGGCAGGCCGAAACCCTCCCCGTAGGACGGGTAGGCGGCCACCAGCGCCCCGCCGAGGAAGCCCGGCAGGTCCGCGTAGCGGAGATAGCCCGGACGCAGCAGCCGCAGGTGCGACGGGACCTCCGCCACCGCGCGGTCGATGTCGTCGTCGTGCCCCTGACCGCCGGCGACCACCAGGGCCGGCGGGTTCTCCCGGTCGGCCACCGCCCGGGCCCAGCCACGGATCAGGTTGGGCACGTTCTTGCGGGGCTCCTTGGCGCCGAGGAAGGCGACGTAGCTGGTGCCGCCGAGCCCCAGCCGGGCCCGGACCCGGGCCTTCTCCTCCTCGCTGGGCGCGTGGAAGGCGGCGTGGTCGACCCCGTGATAGGCGACGTCGATCCGGGTCGGGTCGGCGTCGAGCAGCCGGATCAACTCGTCGCGGGTGGCCTTGCTCGGCACGATCACCCGGTCGGCGCGGCGCAGGGAGGTCTTGATGGCGCTGCGGAAGAACGTGCGTCGGGACTTGTCGTAGTGCTCCGGCTCGGTGAAGAACGTCGCGTCGTGGACGGTCACCGTGACCGGGCAGCCGGCGCGCAGCGGGCAGGTGTAGAACGGCGAGTGCAGCACCTGCGCGCCCACCTGCTGGGCGAGCAGCGGCAGGCCCGTCTGCTCCCAGGCGAGCCGGGCGGGACGGTGCGCGACGGCGGCCGGGGCGGGGATGACCTCCGCCCCGGGCAGCATCCGGGCGTAGCGCTCCAGGTCGGTGCGGAGGCTGACGACGGCCAGCTCCACCCCCGACCCGCACACCTTGCCGAGGGCGCCGAGCAGGCCGTCGACGTATCGACCGACACCGCCACGATCGGCGGGGACACTCGTGGCGTCGATGAGCACGCGGGGCGGGCGACCGGCGGTCACGGGGCGACTCCTTGAACTGGCGGGGTTGTGGGGAACAACACTCCGGGCAAGCCTACGCCGGAGCCCGGGTCGGACGCTGACTGCGACCCGACCGTACGCCGACTTGTCGCTGTCTTCGAGTACGGCCGGCGGGGGCGTATCGTTCGCGCCGATGGCCGACAACATTGCCCGGGTCTTCGCCGACGCGATCGCGACCGACCCGACCCGACCGCTGCTGACCTGGTACGACGACGCCACCGGCGAACGGGCCGAGCTGTCCGGCGCGACCCTGGCGAACTGGGTGGCCAAGACGGCCAACCTGCTCGTGGACGAGGCGGCCGTCGGTCCCGGCGACACCGCCGCGGTGCTGCTCCCGCCGCACTGGCAGACCGCGGCGGTGCTGCTCGGCTGCTGGTCGGCGGGGCTGCGGGTGGCCGACACGCCGGGCGACGTGGACGTGCTCTTCGCCGCCGTCGCGCGGATCGAGGAGGCGGGCGCGTGGCGGGCCGGCGAGCGGTACGCCCTCGCCCTCGACCCGTTCGCGCTGCCGATGCGGCAGGTCCCGCCCGGCTTCGCCGACTACGTCTCGGTGGTGCGCGCGCACGGCGACCACTTCAGCCCGTACGCCGCCGGCCCGGACGACGCCGAACTGCTGGCCCGCGCGACCGCCCGCGCGGGTGCGCTCGGCATCGTGGCCGGTGACCGGGTGCTGGTCGACACGGCCACGTACCCCGACCCGGTCGACTGGCTGCTCGCCCCGCTGGTGGCCGGCGCCAGCGCGGTCCTCTGCGCCAACCTCGACCCGTCCCGCGTGGAGCCCCGCACCACGACGGAAAAGGTCACCCGCCCCCTAACCTGACCCACCCCCTCGCCGCGCCTTCTCGCCCCGCCCCCTCGCCGCGTCGATCTTGCACTTTGTGCCCCGACACACGGGTCAAATACCCCATATCGGGGGCAGCAAGTGCAAGATCGACGCGCGGCGAGGGCGCGACGAGGGCGCGGTGCACTCCATGCCGCCCCCTCGCCTCGCCACTCTCGCCCTCTCGCCTCGCGCCCCCTCCCGCCCCCGCTCACGCCCTCCTGCTCACGCCCTCTCGCCCCGCCCTCCCGCGCCGCCCTCCCGCGCCGCCCTCTCGCACTGCCCTCTCGCCCCGCCCTCCCGCATCGCCCTCCCGCGCCGCCCCCTCGCCACGTCGATCTTGCACTTCTTGCCCCGACACAAGGAGCAAATCCCTCAGATCGGGGGCCATAACTGCAAGATCGACGCACGGGAGGGCACGAGGGGGCACGGGAGGGCGCGAGGGGGCGCGAGGGGGCGCGAGGAAGGGCGCGGGATGGAGGGCGGGTGGGGCGTGGGGAGGGGTCAGGAGGGTGCGGGGGTGCAGGGCCTGGGGTGGGGTGTGGGAAGTGGGGAGATCAGGCGGGGGTGGGGTCGGGGTTGGTGGCGCGGCGCTGAGCGAGGGTGGCGAAGGCCGACAGCGACTCCGGGTTGGCCAGGGCGCCCTTGGCCGCCGCCGAGTCCACCGGCGTACCGGTGAGGATCTTCTTGACCGGCACCTCCAGCTTCTTCGCCGACAGGGTGCGCGGGACGGCCCGCACCTGGTGGATCTCGTCCGGGACGTGCCGCGGCGACAGGGCGGTACGCAGCTCGCGGCAGATCTTCTTGCGCAGCGCGTCGCCCAGCTCCAGCCCTTCGGCGAGCACCACGAAGAGCAGCAGCTCGCCGGCGCCGCCCTCGTCGTCCTCCAGGTGCACCACGACCGAGTCGACGACCTCGTCGAGCCCCTCGACCACGGAGTAGAACTCGGCGGTGCCGAGCCGTACGCCGCCCCGGTTGAGGGTCGCGTCGGACCGGCCGGTGATCACGCAGCCGCCCCGCTCGTTGATCGTGATCCAGTCGCCGTGCCGCCAGACGCCCGGGTAGACGTCGAAGTACGCCTCGCGGTAGCGGGTGCCGTCCGGGTCGTTCCAGAAGCCCACCGGCATGCTGGGCATCGGCTCGGTGATCACCAGCTCGCCCAGCTCGCCGATCACCGGGGTGCCGTCGGCCGACCGAGCCTCCACCTTGGCGCCCAGCGCCCGGCAGGTGATCTCCCCGGCGTGCACCGCCAGCAGCGAAACACCGCCGACGAAGCCGGTGCAGACGTCCGTGCCGCCGGAGAGCGACTGGAGCTGGAGGTCGTCGTCGACCGTCTCGTACACCCAGGTGAAGCCCTCGGCGGGCAGCGGCGCGCCGGTCGAGCCGACCCCGCGCAGCGCGGACAGGTCGGCGACGTCCCTCGGCACCAGGCCGGCCTTGCGGCAGGCCAGCAGGAACGGCGCGGAGGTGCCGAAGTACGTCGTGCCGGTCTCCTCCGCCAGCCGCCACAGCGCACCCAGGTCGGGGTGCCCCGGGTTGCCGTCGAAGAGCACGATGGTCGCGCCCGCCGCCGGCCCGGAGACCAGGAAGTTCCACATCATCCAGCCGGTGGTGGTGAACCAGAAGAACCTGTCCGCCGGGCCCAGGTCGTGGTGCAGGGCCAGCATCTTCAGGTGCTCCAGCAGGATGCCGCCGTGGCCGTGCACGATCGGCTTGGGCAGGCCCGTGGTGCCGGAGGAGTAGAGCACGTAGAGCGGGTGGTCGAAGGCGACCGGGGTGAACGTCAGCGGCTCGTCGGTGTCGGCGGCGAGATCCGACCAGGCCAGCGCGCCCTCGAACGCGCCCGCCGCCAGGTCCGGAGCGCCGGCCGGCGGCGCGCCCACCGACGAAGCACCGGCCGGCGGCGCGGCAGCCGGCGAAGCAACACGCGACGAAGTACCGGCCGACGAAGCGGCGGCTGACGGCGCGGCAGCCGGCGAAACGGCAGCCGGGTCGAGGTAGCCGATGCCGACGGTGTGCTCCAGCGACGGCAGGGCGGCCCGGATCGCCGCCACCTCGCCCCGCCGGTCCACCGGCTTGTCGCCGTAGCGGTAGCCGTCCACCGCGACGAGCACCTTGGGCTCGATCTGCTGCCAGCGGTCGGTGACGCTGCGGGTGCCGAACTCCGGCGCGCAGGAGGAGAAGATCGCGCCGAGGCTGCTGGCGGCGAGCAGCAGCACGTACGTCTCGGGGATGTTCGGCGCGTACGCGGCCACCCGGTCCCCGGCGCCGACGCCGAGCCGGCGCAGCCCCGCCGCCACCCGGCGGACCTGCTCGCGCAGCTCGGCGGCGGTGAGGGTGACCGGCGCCCGGGTCTGGCCGTGCGCGATCACCACCGGGTCGTCGTCGGCCCGGCCGGGCATCCGCAGCACGTTCTCGGCGTAGTTGAGGGTGGCGCCGGGGAACCACCTGGCCCCGGGCATGCCCCGGTCGGTCAGCGTGGCCGTCGGCGGGGTGTGCGCGACCACCTCGAAGTGGTCCCAGACCGACCGCCAGAACGCCTCGAGGTCGGTGACCGACCAGCGCCACAGCTCGTCGTAGTCGGCGAAGTCCAGCCCCCGGTGCTCCCGCAGCCAGCGCAGGTAGCTTCCGATCCGGGACCGCTCGCGTACGTCCGCCGGCGGCGTCCACAGCACGTCACCCACTGTTCCACCCTCCCCTGGCCCCGCACGACACTGTGAAATGGGCCGTGGCGCCATCTTGCCCTACCTCGAAGCGCCATTCTCCGCACCCGACCCCCGTCGGCGCACGTGCGGAGCCCACATGCCCCACCACCCGCCTGTGTGGCCGAGGTGCGGGGAGAGCACCGGCCCCGGTGCCGCCATTCAAGGTCAGCACCGGCCCGGTGCCGCCGTCAAGATCACCACCGGCCCCGATGCCGCCCGCCAAGGTCACCACCGACCCCGGCATCGCCACCGGCACCGGCCCGGCGTCGCCACCAGGTCGGCCCGGGCCCCGTCCCGGCGCTTCCGGTGCGGGAGGGGCCCTCCGGCACAGCGTCAGCCCGCGCGGTGGGCCTGGATGGCGCGGCGGCGGGCCAGCCGGTGGGCGCGGCGGATCTCCGCCTCCCGGAACCGCCGCTCGTCCTCCGGGCTCTCCGGCAGCACCGGCCGGACCGGCCGCGGCGCGCCGCCGAGGTCGACGCCCACGAAGACGAGGTACGCGGTGGCCACCCGGACGGGCTCGTCCTCGGCCGAGTCCCACCGCTCGGCCACCACCCGGACGCCCACCTCCATCGAGGTCTGCCCGGTCCAGTTCACCTGAGCGTGGGCGTGGACCAGGTCGCCGACGCGGACCGCCTCGGCGAAGACGATCTCGTCGATGGCCGCCGTGACCGCCGTGCCGCCGCTGTGCCGGGCCGCCGCCGCGCCCGCCACGTCGTCGATGAACTTCATCAGCACCCCGCCGTGCACGCTGCCGTAGAGGTTGACGTCGACGGCGGTCATGATCCGGCTCAGGGTGACGCGGGAGTACGAGGTCGGCTTGCCGGCCGGGGCGGCGGAGGGGTGCTCGGTCATGTCGGAAACGGTACGGTGCGCGGATGCGACATCTCTGGAGCTTCCTCGCCGGGTTGGTGGTGGCACCCGTCACGTGGGTGCTGGTCACGCTCGGGCAGGACGGGTCGGCGGGCACCGTCGACCGTTGGGTCGAGATCGGCACGTCCAACTCGGCCAATCTCATCGAGCCTGCCGTATATCTCGCCGTCGGCGGGATCCTGCTCGGCCTGCTCGGCACGCTGCGCATCTCACCGCTCGGCCCGCTGGTGGCCGGGCTGCTGCTCGCCGCCCCGTACGTGGGGATGTTCGTCGCGCCCTTCGAGGTGCGCGACCGCATCCCGGACGGCTGGAAGGTCTTCGGCGATCCGCTGCCGCTGCACCTGCCGGTGGAGAACGGCACCCTGTTCCTGATCGGGCTGCTCCTGGTGATGGCGACGTTCAGCGGGCAGCGCTGGCGCCGCTGGCCCCGCCCGGCGGCCGAGCCGACGCCGGCCACCGCGTCGGGCCCGGAGCGGGACGACTTCACGCTGACCGACTGGCCCCCGGCCGGCTCGACCGACCGGGACACCGCCCCGCTGACCCTGGGCTACCCGGACCCGACGCCGACCGAGCCGCTGCCCCGCCGCACCGGCGGCGAGTCGCCGTGGTCGGCGCCGCCGCGCACGGGCAACCGACCGGAGGACACGACCGAGATCCGGTGACGCCCCCGGGCGGGCCGGGAGACCGGCCCGCCCGCCGACCGGGCCCGGCCGACCCTGGACCTGCGGCCCGACCCGGGACCCGCGGCCCGGCCGACCAGAAACCCGCCCCGCCGGCCGGAACCCGCGGCCCGCCCGCCAGAAACCCGCCCCGCCGACCAGGACCCGCGGCCAGGCCGACCAGAGATCTGCCCCGCCGGCCGGGACCCGCGGCCGGCTCAGCCCTTGAGGAGCTGGCGGGCCATGACGATGCGCTGCACCTGGTTGGTGCCCTCGTAGATCTGGGTGATCTTGGCGTCCCGCATCATCCGCTCCACCGGGTAGTCGCGGGTGTAGCCGTAGCCGCCGAGCAGCTGCACCGCGTCGGTGGTGATCTCCATCGCCGCGTCCGAGGCGAAGCACTTGGCCGCCGCCCCGAAGTAGGTCAGGTCGGCGTCGCCGCGCTCGGACTTGCCGGCCGCCGCGTACGTCAACTGCCGGGCCGCCTCCAGCTTCATGCCCATGTCGGCGAGCATGAACTGGACGCCCTGGAACTCGGCGACCGCCTTGCCGAACTGCTTGCGCTCCTGGACGTAGCCCTTGGCGTAGTCGAGCGCGCCCTGGGCGATGCCGACGGCCTGCGCCGCGATGGTGACGCGGGTGTGGTCGAGGGTCTTCATCGCGGTGGCGAAGCCGGTGCCCTCGGCGCCGATCATGCGGTCCGCCGGGATCCGGACGTTGTCCAGGTAGACCTCGCGGGTCGGCGAGCCCTTGATGCCGAGCTTCTTCTCCGGCGCGCCGAAGCTGACCCCGGCGTCGGACTTCTCGACCACGAAGGCGGAGATGCCCCGGGACCGGGCCGACGGGTCGGTCACGGCGAAGACGGTGTAGAACTCCGACACCCCGGCGTTGGTGATCCAGCGCTTGACGCCGTTGAGCACCCAGTGATCGCCGTCACGTACGGCGCGGGTGGTCATCGAGGCCGCGTCGCTGCCCGCCTCCGGCTCGGAGAGGCAGTACGAGAACATCGCCCCGCCGGCCGCGACCGGGGTCAGGTACTTGCGCTTCAGCTCCTCCGAGCCCGCCAGCAGCAGCGGCATGGTGCCGAGCTTGTTGACCGCCGGGATCAGGGAGGACGAGGCGCAGGCCCGCGCGACCTCCTCGATCACGATGGCCGTGGCCAGGGCGTCCGCCCCCGCGCCGCCGTACTCGACGGGGATGTGCGGGGCGTGGAAGTCCGCGGCGCGCAGCGCGTCGTAGGACGCCTTCGGGAACTCACCGGTCTCGTCCGCCTCGGCGGCGTGCGGCGCCACCTTGGCCGCACAGACCTCACGGACCGCCTCCCGGATCGCCTCGTGCTCCTCGGGCAACCGGTAGACGTCGAACGACTGCTCTGCGGCCATGTCGGCCCCTCCCCTTCACCGCTATCATGCGCAGTCTGTAGCGTCTCCTGACCGCCGACGGCGCAGACTGAAGGATAGCGACCACCTCAGGCGATGTTACCGCCGCGTAGGCTAGGCCACGACGCGCGTCGACGCCGCCCGGCGATGATGGAAGTGACAGGCATAGAGTCCCTCCGGTGCCCGCCCAGGCGCCGCAGCAGAACGCGACGCGACGACGCGACGCCAGCGCGAGCGGAGAAGACAGGCGTGACGATCCCGTACCCGAACACCCAGCCGATGCCCGCCATCGCCGCGGTGACGCCCCCCTCGGGCGCGCAGCGGCCACGGGTGACCTTCCTGGGCACCGGCTACCTCGGTGCGACATACGCCATCTGCTACGCGGAACTGGGCTACGAGGTTCTCGGCTTCGACGTCGACGCCGACAAGATCGCCATGCTGAACGCCGGCGAGGTGCCGATCCACGAGCCCGGCCTGGACGAGCTGCTCAAGCGCAACCTGGCGGCCGGGCGGCTGCGGTTCAGCACGGACATCGCCGAGATCGCCGAATTCGGCGACGTGCACTTCATCTGCGTCGGCACGCCCCAGCGCGCCGACGGCATGGGGGCCGACCTATCGTACGTCGAGGCGTCGGTCACCAGCCTGGCCCAGCACCTGACTCGCAAGGCGCTGATCGTCGGCAAGTCCACCGTGCCGGTCGGCACCGCCGAGTGGGTCGAGCAGCTGGTCAGCAAGCACACCCCCGCCGACCTGGGCGTCGAGGTGGCGTGGAGCCCCGAGTTCCTCCAGGAGGGCTTCGCCGTCGACGACGTGCTGCGGCCCAACCGGATCGTCGTCGGCGTCAAGAGCGAGTGGGCCAACGGCATGCTCTACGCCGCCCACAAGGGCGTCTTCGACCTGGCCGCCACGGAGGACCGCGAGGTGCCCCTGGTGGTCACCGACTTCGCCACCGCCGAGCTGGTCAAGGTCGCCGCGAACGCCTTCCTCGCCACCAAGATCTCCTTCATCAACGCGATGGCCGAGGTCTGCGAGGCCTCCGGTGGCGACGTCACCCACCTCGCCCGGGCCATCGGCCTCGACCCGCGCATCGGCAACCGGTTCCTCCAGGCTGGGCTCGGCTTCGGCGGCGCCTGCCTGCCCAAGGACATCCGCGCCTTCCAGGCCCGCGCCCAGGAGCTCGGCGCCGGGGAGGCGCTGCGCTTCCTGCACGAGGTCGACCTGATCAACATGCGCCGCCGGACCCGGGTCGTCCAGCTCGCCGCCGAGCTGCTCGGCCGCCGGTCCGGGCCGGCCGGGCCGGACCTCTCCGGCACCCGCGTGGCCGTGCTCGGCGCGACGTTCAAGCCCAACACCGACGACGTACGCGACGCGCCCGCGCTCGCCGTCGCCGCGCTGCTGCGCAAGGCCGGCGCGGACGTGCACGTCTACGACCCGCAGGGCATGGAGCGGGCCCGCGCGGTGGCCCCCGAGCTGGTCTACGAGCCCGGCATCAACGAGGCCGTGACCGGCGCCGACCTGGTCTGCGTGCTCACCGAGTGGGCCGACTTCCGCAACGCCGACCCCGTCGCCCTCGGCGAGCTGGTTGCCGGCCGCAAGGTGGTCGACGGGCGCAACTGCCTGGATTCGGCACTGTGGACGCAGGCCGGCTGGGAATACCGGGGCATGGGCCGCCCCTGACGGACGACGACCGGACGGCCGGCCGTGGAGTACGCTCCGCGACCGGCCGTTCGCCGTCCGCTCCGACGATCTTTGCCCCGGACCCGCCGACAACTGTCGAAATCCGCGCCCGCATTGGGCATGCTGCGATGGTGGAAGTCCACAGTGCGGGTGGAGGGGTGTCGTGGCGAGCTTTCAGTGCTCCTCGTGCGGCCGGGAGATCAAGCCGGCCGTCAGCTGCCCGCACTGCGGCGCGCACCAGCCACAGTGGGTCGAGCACCTGGCGGAGATCGAGCGGTCCATAGCGGAGATGAAGGCCCGCGAGGCCGCCATCGCCAGCGAGCAGCGCCAGATCGCCGCCAAGATGCAGGCGGCGCTCTTCCAGCGCGACATCCTCGCCCACGCCGGCGAGGAACGCCTCAAGCAGGCCACCCGTCCCCGTAAGGTGCTGCGCCGCCGGCCGGGTCGCCGGCCGCCCACCGCCGCCACCGGCGCCCCGCCCCGGGTCCCCCGGCAGGGCACCCCGCCCGCCCCCGACGACCCGCCCCCGCCGCCGGACGCCACCTGGTTGGACGCCGACGACCCCGAACACCCGCCGGAGGCGTCCTCCCGCGAGGTGCAGAACATCCCCCTCGGGCTCGGCGCGCTGCTGCTCGGCGTCGCCGCCGTCGTCTTCGCGGCGGTGGCCACCAGCTCGATGGACGCGCTGGCCCGGCTGGGCATCCTGCTGCTCGCCACCGTGCTGATGCTGCTCGCCCCGCCGGTGCTGGCGCGGCGCGGGCTCACCTCCACCGCCGAGACCATCTCCGCCGTCGGCCTGCTGCTGGTGCCGCTCGCCGGCTACGCGCTGTGGGCGGTGGACCGGATCGGCAACGGCGGCGCCTCGGGCGCGATCTTCGCCGGGGTCGTCTTCGCCCTCACCGCCGGCGTCTCCTTCGGCTACGCCGGCTGGACGGGCCTGCGCGCGCCCCGGTTCGCCACCGTGCTGGCCGCCCAGCCGGTGCTGCCGCTGCTGGCGTACGACCGGATCACCGGCCCGGGCGGCTGGGCGCTGGTGCTGACCGCGGTGGCCCTGCTCGACCTCTGGCTGGCCCGCTCCCCGGTGACCGTGGAGCGGCCGGTACGCCGCGACCTGCCCGAGCCGCCCCCCGCCCCCGCCGCGCCGTCGGCGCCCCGGCAGCGCCGCGCCGAGGGCCGGCCGGAGGGGGCGCCGGAGGAGGCCGGCGAGGTGCTCGACGGCGCGCTGCCGGAGCAGGGGCCGGCCCCGGGTGCCCGTCCGGTGCCGTGGCTGCGCGAGCTGACCTGGGCGCTGCACGGCGTGGCGGTCGCCGTCGCCCTCGCGTACGCCGTCACCGCCCTGCTGCGCGCGACGACCGTGCCGGCCGCGACGGGCGCGGGGCTGGTGCTGCTGCTGGCCGCCGCGGCGGGCCTGGCCGGGACGCTGGCGCTGCGCCGGCCGCCGCTGCCCGACGTCGGCGCCGGGATCTTCACCCTCGCCGTGATCGGCGCCCTGAGCCGGGTCGCCTCGGTGGCGTTGCCCGGCCGGGCGCTGCTGCTGATCGCGGGGGTCATCACGGTCACCGGGCTGGCGGTCCGGGCGGTCCCGGAGGCCGCCCGGCGCGGGCCGCAGCTCGCCTCGGCGGTGGCGCTCACCGTCAGCGGCGTGGTGGTCGCCGGCGGCGCCCTGCGCGCCGGGGTCGCTCCGGTCCGCGCCGCGCTGCCGGCGTGGGCGGCCGACCTGAGCCGCCACCCCGCCGAGCTGTCCGCGGCGGTCGGTCCGGCCGCCTGGCAGCTCGCCGCGAGCGCCTTCCTGCTGACCGTGGCCGCCGTGCTGGCCCTGCCACCGGAGATCCGCCAGGAGTTCGCGGTGGTCGGCGCGGCGCTGACCGCGCTCGCCGTGCCGGCCTCGTTCGGCCTCGGGTGGGCGGTGGCGCCCTGGCCGATGGTGCTGACCGCGATCGGCATCGGGGTGGCCGGGCTCTCCGCGCGGACCGGGCGGGCCGCCGTGGCGCACGCCGCCGCCGCGGCCGGCGTCGGCCTGTTCGGCGCGGGCGCCGCCCTGGCCCGCCCCGCGCTGACCAGCGCGGTCCTGCTCGCCCTCTTCGCCGCCGGGGTGCTGGTCGCCGTGGCGCCCCGGATGCGGCTCGCCCCGGCCTCGGCCGACACCGTCTCGGCCTGGGCGGCCGGCGGCGCGGCGTTCGCGCTGCCGGGCGCGGTCGCGGCCTTCGTCGCGGCCACCGTGCCCGCCGACCCGACGCCCACCCCGGCGAGCCTGCGCGAGGCCACCGTGCCGGTGCTGGCCGCCACCTTCCTGGCGGTATGCGTCACCCTCGGCTACGCCGCCGTCGTGCAGGTCTCGCAGCGGCGCATCGCGGCGCCGCTGGCCGTGGGCACCGCCCTCGGCGCGGTCGTGGTCACCGCCGCCGCGTTCGGCGCGCCGGGCGCCACCGCCGCCGACGCCTGGGTCGGCGGGCTGCTGCTCGTCGCCGCCGCGATGGTGGTCTTCGCCGGCCCCATCGACGCGGGCCGGCGCTCCGACCTCACCCTGGACGGCTCCGACCTCGCCGCCGCGGCCGTCACCGCCGCCCTGATCGCCACCCTGGCCCGGATCGCGGCCGTGCTCACCCCCGGCGGGCAGCTCGCCGTCGCCGCCGGGCTGGTGCTGGTGGTGGCCGTGGCCGCCCGGGCGATGCCCGAGGAGTGGCGGCGCGGGCCGATCCTCGGCCTCGCCGTCGGCGGCGTCCTGATCGGGCTGCTGGCCGGCTGGAGCGCCCTGCGGGGTGGGTGGGGCGTCCTCGCCACCCCGGGCCCCATCTGGGCCGGCGACCTGACCGGCTGGCCCGCCGCGCCGACCGGCGGGTCGACGTGGCAGGCACCCGTCGCGCTGGCCCTGCTCGGGGTCGCCGCCGCGGTCCTGCTGCCGCCACCGTGGAAGTACGACGTGTCGGGCGTCGCCGCCGTGCTCGCCACGATCGGCGCGCCGGCCGCGTTCGACCTGCCGTGGTGGTCGCCGGTCCTGGTCGGCGGCATGGTCGCCACCGTCTTCGGGATGGCCGCCGTGGCCTCGGTCGACCCGCGCGCCGGGTTGTCCCGGGCGGTCGTGGCCGGCGTGGTCGCCCTGCACGCCGCCGGGGCCGGCCTGGTCCGGCCGTGGACGACCGCGCTGGCGCTCGGCAGCATCGCGCTGATCGGCGTGGTGGTGGGGGCGCTGGCCCGGACGCTGGCCGTTCCGCAGGTCGACGACATCGAGGCCGAAGGGATGCCCCCGCACCTGGCCCAGATCGGGGGCGCGGCCGCCGGCGCGGCCCTGCTCGCCGCCCCGGGCGCGGTCGCGGCGTTGGCGGCCGAGTTCGGTCACTCGTCGGAGGTGGTGCTCACCGCCGCGCTGGCCGCGTCCAGCCTGGGCCTGGCGGCGGTCGCGGCCGTCCGGCGGCAGGTCCCGCAGTACCTGCCCTGGGCGAGCGCGGCCGTGGCCGGCGGCGCGACGATCAGCGCGTTGGCCGCCATCCCCACCGGGCTGCCCGTCGGTGTCTACGCCGCCGCCGCTGCCCTGCTCGGGGTGCTCGCCGAGCTGATCCGCGGGGCGACCGAGCCGCCCGCCGACGCGGCCCAGCCGGTGCGGCGCTGGTCCGTGCTGCTCGACGGCGCGCTGCGCCGGCTGCCGGACGACGGCACGCGGCGACGCTGGCGGGTGAGCCCGGCCGCCGGCGCGCTCGCCGTCGCCGCGCTGCCCACCGTCCTGGCGCTGGTGTCGATCGCGCCGGCCCTGGTCGCCGCCCTGGTCGAGCCGCACCGCAGCCTCGCCCGGGTCTGGCAGGGGCCGCCGCCGGACCTGCTCACCCCGCCGCCGGGCGCGGTCGACGCCACGCACGTACTGACCGCGCTGCTGCTCACCGCGACCGCCGCGCTGGCGGCCACCGGGTTCAGCGGCGGTCGGCGCTCCCGGGCGGTGCCGGTGGTGCTGCCCGGCGCGGCCGTGACGCTGCTGATCGCCCCCGTCGCGCTGGGCAACGGCTGGCCGGCGAGCACCCTCGCCGCGCTGGCCGTGTTCACCATCTCGATGCTGGGTCTGGCGCTGACCCCGCCGCCCCCGCTGGTCGAGCGGGCCCGCTCGCTGCGGCTGACCCGCGTACTGGTCTTCGCCATCGGGCTGGCGGCCGGGGGCGCGGGGCTGGCGGGCAGCCTCGCCACCCGGGAGCTGACGCTGTTCACGCTCGGCGGCGCCGTCGGCGTCGGCACGGTGGCGGCCCTCTTCGGCGTCACCCAGCGGGCGCGCATCCTCGGCTGGCTCTTCGCCTCGCTGATGGCGCAGCTGTTCGTGCTCACCGCCGGGCTGGTGGCGGGGCTGGCCGCCGTCTGGTCGGCGTTCGGCGTGCTGGCGGTCGGCGCGGCCCTGCAGGTCTTCGCCGCGACCCTGCCCCGCCTGCGCCGCCCCGAGGCCCAGCGCGAGGCGGCCACCGTGGAGTGGAGCGGGCACGCGGCCGCCCTGATCGCCCTGGCGCTGGCCTTCGACTCGCCGCGGCACATCGCCGCGCTGCTGGCCGCCTGGGGTGCGGTCCTCGGGGTGGCGGCCACCCGGCCCGGCCGCCGGCCGGTGGAGCGGCGCATCCTGTTCTGGGCGGTCGTGGTCTGCGAGATCGCCGCCTGGTGGATCCTGATGCGGGTGGCCGACGTGGCGCTGCCGGAGGCGTACACGCTGCCGTTCGCCGCCCTCGCCCTGCTCGTCGGGGTGCTGGAGCTGCGGCACCGGCCCGACCTGAGCAGCTGGGTCGCGTACGGTCCGGCGCTGGTCGCCGCGTTCGTGCCGACCCTGGCGATCGTGCTGGCCACCGACTCCAGCACGCTGCGTCAGGTGCTGCTGCTGCTCGGGGCGGTGGCGGTGCTCGTCTTCGGGTCCATGAGCCAGCAGCAGGCGCCGGTGATCGTCGGCGCCGGTGTCACCGCGATCGCGGCGGTGCACGCGCTGTTCAGCTTCGGGCCCTGGCTGGCGCTGATCCCGGTCGGGCTCCTGCTGCTGGTGCTGGGCGCGAGCAACGAGCGCCGCCGGCGCGCCCAGGAACGCCTTCAGACGGCCCTACGCGGCATGCGCTGAGGCGCCGGGCCCGGCGGGCGGCACCGGGGCGCGAACCCTGGACCGGGCCGAAGGCCGACGCGGCACCGGAACCGGACCGAAGGCCGACGCGACGCCGGGACCGGGCCGAAGGCCGGCGCGACACCGGAACCGGGCCGAGGGCCGGCGCGACGAACGCCGCCGACGAGCAGCAGGGCTGCTCGTCGGCGGCGTCTGGCGCGGGTCGGGAGCGCACGACGGGTGGCACGATCGCCCCCGCCGCGCCCCCCCCCGGGTCGTCGCAACCGGCTACTGGAACCGGGCGACGTAACGGCGCTGCCAGGGCGTCTCGACGGCCTGTGGCGAGTAGTGCTGCCGAACGTAGGCGACCGCCCGGTCGTTCGGCACCCCGTCGATCACCGCGAGGCAGGCGAGGGCGGTGCCGGTGCGGCCCTTCCCGCCGCCGCAGGCGACCTCGACGCGGCCGTCCTCGGCGCGGGCCCACGCCTCGCGCAACGCGTCGGCGGTCGCGACCCGGTCGGACGGCAGCCAGAAGTCGGGCCAGCGCACCCAGCGGTGCTCCCAGGCCACCTGGGCCGGCGGCTTGCCGAGGAGATAGAGCGCGAAGGTGGGTTCCGCCCCTTCCGGGAGCGGGCGTCGAAGTCCCCGGCCGCGGACGAGTCGGCCGGACGGCAGCCGGAGCACGCCCGGCGCGGTGGGGTCCCATGAAGTGGTCATCTGTCGTCAGGGCCGCGTGCCCTTGCGGGCCCGTGTGCCCGTCCTCCTTCCGGTGAGGTGTGGGTGTCAGGAAAGGATCAGCGGGGACGGCGGCCGGTCACGCCGCGGCGCGCCGGACCGCCGGCCCGGCTATCGGTCGACGGCCGCCACGAGGACCTGAGTGTCGGCGTCGCGGTCGGCGTCCGCGACCCCGGTCCGGGGGCGGCCGGCGAGGAATCGCGGGGCCCACCAGTTGGCCTCGCCGAGCAGTCGCATGAGCGACGGCAGGACGACCGCGCGGATGATGGTGGCGTCGATCAGGATCGCGGCGGCCAGCCCCACGCCGAGTTGCTTGAACTCGACGACCGACAGGGTGGCGAAGATGCAGAACACGGCGACCATGATGATCGCGGCGCTGCTCACCGTGGACGCCGACGAGACGATGCCCCGCTCGATCGCCTGCCGGGTCGGTACGCCCTGCAGGACCGCCTCGCGGATGCGGCTGACGACGAACACGTGGTAGTCCATCGAGAGCCCGAAGAGGATGACGAACAGCATCAGCGGCAGCCAGGACACGATCGCGCCGTTGGAGGTGAACCCGAGCAGGCCCTCCGCCCAGGTGTGCTGGAACACCAGCACCAGCAGCCCGTACGAGGCGGCCACGGAGATCGCGTTGAGCAGGATCGAGGTCATCGCCACCACGACCGAGCGGAACGTGACGAGCATGACCAGGAAGGTCATGGCGAGGACGAACGCGACGACCGCCGGCAGCGCGTCGGCCATGCGGTCGCGGAAGTCGGCGTCGTTGGCGGTACGACCCGCCACCGCCCACTCCGTGTCCGGGACCGTGCCGACCGTCTGCGGCAGCAGCTCGGCGCGCAGCCGGTGCAGCGACTCGGCCGCCACGTCGCTGTCGCTGGTGCCCGTCACCCGTACGGTCGCCAGGAAGACGGTGCCGTCGGCGGACCTGCGTACGGTCGGCGGGCGGTCCTGGGCGAACCGGCCGTCGCCCTTGATCCGCGCGGCGAGGTCGGTGATCTCGCGCTCCACCGCCGCCCCGCCCGCGCGGCCGGTGCGGATCGCGACGAGGTGGCTGGTGCCGAGTTCGTTGCCGGGGAACGCCTGGGCCAGGCGGTCGTAGGTGTGCAGGATCGGGATCGAGCGGGGCAGGTCGGTGAGGGTGGGCCGCTTGAGGTTCATCCCCAGCGCCGGTACGGCGACGACGACCAGCACCCCGACGGAGATCACGAACGTCGCCAGGGGCGCGCGCAGCGCCGGCCGCAGGACCGCCGCCCAGAAGCGGCTGCGCTCCGCCCGCTGGATCCGCCGGCCGAGGAAGGGCACCCGGGGCCGGTCCACCCACCGCCCGAGGACGACCAGGATCGCGGGCAGGACGGTGAGGGACCCGATCATGGCCACCCCGACGACGAGGATGGAGCCGGTCGCCATCGAGCTGAACGTGTTGTCGCCGACCAGGAACAGGCTGGCCATGGCGACCATGACGGCCAGGCCGGAGACCAGCACGGCGTGCCCCGAGGTGCGGGCCGCGATCTCGACCGCGCTGCGGTGGTCGCGCCCGCGGGCCCGTTCCTCCCGCTCGCGGCGCAGGTAGAACAGCGAGTAGTCGACGCCGACCGCCATGCCGATCAGCAGGATGATGCTGTTCACCATCTCCCCCGCCGGGAAGATGTGCGAGGCGAACTGGGCCAGGCCCATCGCGCCGGCCACGGCCGACAGCGCCAGCACGACGGGCACGCCGGCGGCGATCAGGGCGCCGAAGCTGAACAGCAGGATCACCAGCGCCACGGGCACGCTGATCAGTTCCGCCTTGACGAAGTCCGCCGCCAGCGTCTCGGTCAGCGCCTTCGACAGGGAGCCCGAGCCCACCTGTTCCACCCGGAGGTCGGGATGCCGCTGTTGCTCCTGCTCGGTCGCCTCCAGCAGCGGCCCGACCCGTGCGTCGGCGTCGTCCGCCGAGCCGGCCATCTCCACCTCGACCAGCACCGCCTGGCGGCTGGGGGAGACGACCGGCTCCGCCACCTTCGCCACGTCGGGCAGGCCGCGCATGCGCGCCGACAGGTCGGTGGCCACGGCCCGCGCCCGGTCGAGGTCGAGGTCACCGGTCCGCGCCGTGATCAGTACGCTCTCCGCCGCCGGCGGTTCGGGGAAGTTCCCGGCCTGCTCGATGCGGTCCGCACGGGCCAGTTCCCCGTGCAGGCTGTCCTGGCTGGTGGCCTCGACCGTGCCGGCGAGGCTGCCGCCGACCACGCTGGCCAGCACGAAGCACAGCCAGGCCGTGATGGCGAGCCAGGGGTGGTTGGCGCTCCACCGGCCGATCCGCGTGGTGAGGGGCGACCGACCGCCCCGTCGCCCGCGGTGCGCCGGCGCGTGACCGCCGGCACCCGGCGTCATCGGCCGGCCTCCCGCTCCACGAGGTCGGTCACCGTTCCGACCGGTCCGCCCGACAGCGGGTCGGACTCCTGGACGCACGAGCCAGCGTGCGTCGACGCATGCCACAGATGGATCATGCCGACGACGCTATGGATCCACGGCGGCGCGGACCATGAGGTCGACCGCCGAGCGCGACGGGCCGACCCCAACGGCCAGGGTGCGGAAATCCACACCCCCGGCGCGGCGGTCGGCCCCGCCGGCGTGGCCGGCGGGCGGCGGCCCGTTCCGGGAGTCGTCAGGCGGGCGACGCGCGATGGGCGGCGTCAGGCTCCGCCGGGATGCCGGAAGCGGCGGCGTCAGGCGAGACAGGCGCGGAGAGCCGCATCGGGCTCGGCCGGGCCGGCCGGAAGCGACGGCGTCAGGCGAGGGAGGCGCGGAGGGCGGCGTCCTTCTCGGCCACCAGCTGCTCCAGGTCCACCTGGTAGGCCGACATGCGGTCGAGCAGGGCGCGGTCGGCGGCGGCCAGGATGCGGACGGCGAGCAGCCCGGCGTTGCGGGCGTTGCCGATGGACACCGTGGCCACCGGCACGCCGGCCGGCATCTGCACGATGGAGAGCAGCGAGTCCATCCCGTCGAGGTGCTTCAGCGGCACCGGCACGCCGATCACCGGCAGCGGGGTGACCGAGGCGACCATGCCCGGCAGCGCGGCGGCGCCCCCCGCGCCGGCGATGACGACCTTCAGGCCCCGGTCGGCGGCGGCCCGACCATAGTCGATCATCTTGATCGGGGTCCGGTGCGCCGAGACCACCTCGACCTCGTACGGCACCTCGAACTCGTCCAGCACCTCGGCGGCGGCCTTCATCGTCGGCCAGTCCGAGTCGCTGCCCATGATCAGGCCGACGACGGCGCCCGCCCGCTCCCCGTTCGCGCTCACTGGTGCCCCTCCCGCAGCCAGCGGGCGGCCCGGGCGGCCCGCGTCCGTACGTCGTCCAGGTCGTCGCCGAGCACCGTCACGTGCCCGATCTTGCGGCCGGGCCGCACCTGCTTGCCGTAGAGGTGCACCTTGGCGCCCGGCTCGGCCGCGAAGAGGTGGTGCAGCCGCTCGTCGATGGACATCCCGCCCGGCTCGCCGCCGAGCACGTTCGCCATCACCACGACGGGCGCGGCCAGCGAGGTGTCCCCCATCGGGTAGTCGAGGACCGCCCGCAGGTGCTGCTCGAACTGCGACGTGCGCGCGCCCTCGATGGTCCAGTGCCCGGAGTTGTGCGGCCGCATCGCCAGCTCGTTGACCACGACCCGGCTGCCGCCGGGCGCGGCCGGGTCGGCGACCTCGAACAGCTCCACCGCGAGCAGGCCGACCACGCCGAGCGCGGTGGCCAGGTCGATGGCGAGCTGCTGGGCGCCGAGCGCCAACTCCTCGGACAGGCCCGGCGCGGGGGCGAGCACCTCGACGCAGATGCCGTCCCGCTGCACCGTCTCGACCACCGGGTAGGCGGCGACCTGCCCGAACGGCGAGCGGGCCACCTGCACGGCGAGCTCCCGGCGCAGCGCCACCCGCTCCTCGACGATCAGCCGGGTGCCGCCGGCGAGCAACGTCGCGGCCAGCTCGGCGGCCTGCGCCGCGTCGTCGACCAGCCACACGCCCCGGCCGTCGTAGCCGCCGCTGGCCGCCTTGAGCACCACCGGCCAGCCGACCTCGTCGCCGAAGGCCACCAGGTCGGCCGGCTCGGCCACCGGCCGCCACGCCGGGTTGGGCGCGCCGAGCCCGCCGAGCCGCTCGCGCATGGCCCGCTTGTCCTGGGCGTACAGCAGCGCGTCGGCCGGCGGGAAGAGCTTCACGCCCTCGGCGGCCAGCGTCCGGATGTGTTCGTTGGGGACGTGTTCGTGGTCGAACGTCACCACGTCGCAGCCCTTGGCGAAGGTGCGCAGCGCGGCGAGGTCGGTGTGGTCGCCGTACTGGACGTCGGCGGCGACCAGCGCGGCGCCGTCGTCGGGGGCCAGCGCGAGCACGCGCAGCGACTGGCCGAGGGCGATCGCGGACTGGTGGGTCATCCGGGCCAACTGGCCGCCGCCCACCATGCCGACAACGGGCAGACCGGTACGGGAATCCATAGCGGCGTCAGCCTATCGGGGCCGCCGGCGGGCCGCCCCGCCGGATGGCACATCGAACACCGCGCGCCCGCCCTGGAAGGATCACGGCATGACGATCCGCGCCCTGCTCCGTGGCCTGCCGGTGCTCGCGCACGACATGCCGTCGTTCGAGCCCGCCGCCGCACCGGCCGATCCGCTGGCCCTCTTCGTCGAGTGGATCACCGGCGCGATCGACGCCGGCGTCGACGAGCCGCACGCGATGACCGTCGCCACCGTCGACGCCGACGGCATGCCGGACGCCAGGGTGCTGATCCTGAAGGACCTCGACGAGGCCGGCTGGCACTTCGCCACCAGCTCGGCCAGCGCCAAGGGCCGCCAGCTCGCCGCCAACCCGCTCACCGCGCTCAGCTTCCACTGGCGCGAGCAGGGCCGCCAGGTCCGGGTTCGGGGCGTCGCCACCGCGGCGGACCCCGCCGTGTCGCGGGCCGACTTCCTGGCCCGGCCCGACGGGTCCCGGGCGGCCGGCCTGGCCGGCCGGCAGAGCGACGTGCTCGCCGACCCCGCCGAGCTGGACCGTGAGCTGGCCCGGGTCCGGGAACGGCTGGCCGCCGACCCCGGCCTCGTCGCGGGGACGCACACCGTCTACGCCGTCGCGCCGCACAGCGTCGAGTTCTGGCAGGCGGACGCGCAGCGCCGGCACGTCCGGCTGCGCTACCGCCGCGCCGGCGCGGGCTGGGACCGCGAGCTGCTCTGGCCGTGAGCGTCAGCGCCGGCCGAGCTGACCGACCAGGTCGTCCACCGTCGTCACCGGGCGTTCGCAGACGAAACCCCGGCAGGCGTACGCGGTGGGCCGCCCGTCGACCATCGGCCGGTCGGCGAGCAGGGGCACGCCGTCCTGGCCCGGGCGGCCCGCCACGATCACCGCGCCGGGCGGGGCGTGCCGGTGCGCCGCCGCGACCAGCGGGTCGCCGGTCGGCTCGTCGGTGACCACGGCGATCTCGTACGGCCCGGAGAGCAGCGCCTCGCCGACGGTGGCCGCGTAGCCGGTGAACCGGGCGTGCCGGCCGACGATCGGCGCCACCGTCGACAGGGCCGCCTCGGCCGCCTCCCGGTAGCGGGTCTCGCCGGTCAGCGCCGCGTACGCGACGAGCGCCGCGACGATCGCGGAGCGCCCGGACGGGGTGGCGTTGTCGGTGGGGTCGGCCGGGCGGGAGACCAGCCGCTCGGCGTCGTCGGCGGTGTCGTAGAACCCCCCGCCGGGGGCGGCGAAGCGCTCCAGCGCGACGTCGAGCAGGTCACGGGCCAGCGTCAGCCAGCGCCCCTCCCCGGTGAGCTGGTGCAGCGCGCAGAACGCCTCGGCCACGCAGCCGTGGTCCTCCAGCACGCCGGCCGGCTCGCCGACGACGCCCGCCCGGGAGACCCGGCGCAGCCGCCCGTCGACGACGTGCCGGTCGGCGAGCACCTCGCCGACGCGGACGGCCGCGGCGGCGGTGACCGGGTCGCCGGTGAGCGCGCTGTGCTCGACCAGCGCGGTGACCGCGAGCCCGTTCCAGGAGGCGACCACCTTGTCGTCGCGGGCGGGTTGGGGCCGGGCGTCGCGGACCTCGCGCAGCCGGGCCCGGACCCGCTCCCAGCGGGCGGCCACCTCGGGGGCGACGTCGTCCACGTCGCGGGCCAGCCGCAGCACGCTGGTGCGGTGCTCGGCGCCCTCCCCCGCGTCCGGGGCGCCGCCCTGCGGCGCGGCGACGGGATGGAGGGCGAAGTTGCCGGCCTCGGTGACCGCGAACAGGTCGGCGGCGAAGCGGCCGTCCTCCTCCCCCAGCGCCTCGACGAGCTGGGCCGGCGTCCAGGTGTAGGTCAGGCCCTCGACGCCCTCGGTGTCCGCGTCCAGCGCCGACGCGAGGCCGCCCTCGGGCGTGCCCAGGTCGTCGATCATGAAGGCGGCGGTCTCGGCGGCGACCCGGGCGGCGAGCGGGTCGCCGGTCAGCCGCCAGAGCTGGGTGTACGCCCGCAGCAGCAGCGCGTTGTCGTAGAGCATCTTCTCGAAGTGCGGCACGGTCCAGTGCTCGTCGACCGAATAGCGGGCGAAGCCGCCGGCGAGCTGGTCGTAGATGCCGCCGCGGGCCATCGCCTCGCAGGTGTGCCGGGCGATCTCCAGGCTGCGCGCCGAGCCGGTGCGCTGGTGGTGGCGGAGCAGGAAGAGCAGGTTCATGTGCGGCGGGAACTTGGGCGCGCCGCCGAAGCCGCCGTGCGTCTCGTCGTACTCCTCGGCGAGCCGGTCGGCCGCGGCGTCGAGCAGCGCGGCGTCCAGCGGGGCGGTGGGGCCGCCCACGGCCTGGGCGCCGCCGATCGCCTCGACCACGGCGGCGCCCTGCCTGACCACGGCGTCGCGCTGGTCCCGCCAGGCGGCGGCCACCGACTGGAGCAGCCGGACGAAGTTGGGTCGGGGGAAGTAGGTGCCGCAGAAGAACGGGGTGCCGTCGGGCGTGGCGAAGACGGTCATCGGCCAGCCGCCCTGCCCGGTCATCGCCTGGGTGGCGGTCATGTAGACGGCGTCGACGTCGGGGCGCTCCTCGCGGTCCACCTTGATCGACACGAAGTCGTCGTTCATCAGGGCGCCGACCTGCTCGTTCTCGAACGACTCGTGGGCCATCACGTGACACCAGTGGCAGGCGGCGTAGCCGACCGAGATGATCACCGGCACGTCGCGCCGCTTCGCCTCGGCGAACGCCTCGTCGCACCACGGCCACCAGTCGACCGGGTTGTCGGCGTGCTGGAGCAGGTAGGGCGAGGTGGCGTCCGCGAGTCGGTTCACCCGACGACCATAACCACCCCCGGGCGCGCCCGCCGGACGGTCAGGAGGCCCCGTCGGCGCGCAGCGGGAAGACGTTGGGGCGGGCCTCGTCGAGCAGGGTGCCGAGCACCGCGCCGATCTTGTCCGCCGGCATCGGCTTGAAGAAGTGGTATCCCTGGGCGGCGGTGCAGCCCAGCTCGGCCAGGGCCGACCGCTGCTCGGCGGTCTCCACGCCCTCGGCGACCACCCGCAGCCCCAGCTCGTGGGCCAGCCCGACGGTGGTCCGCACGATCGCCGCCGCCTCCGGCGAGTCGGCCATCCGGATCACGAAGGAGCGGTCCACCTTGAGCTCGTCCACGGCGATCCGGGTGAGGAACGTCAGCGAGGAGAAGCCGGTGCCGAAGTCGTCGACGGCGAGCTGCACGCCCATCGACCGCAGCGTGGCGAGCACCTCGTCGATGACCTCCAGCTCGCTCATCACCACCGTCTCGGTGATCTCCAGGACCAGCCGGTCCGGCGGCACCCCGTGCCGCCGCAGCGCCTCGCCGATGTCGGCGGGCAGGCGGGGGTCGAGCAGGCTGCGCGCCGAGAGGTTGACCGAGATCGGCACGTCCAGCCCGTCGCGGGCCCAGCCGGCCGCCACGGCGAGCGCCTTGTCCAGCACGTAGCGGGTGAACGTGCCGAGCTGCTCGCTGTTCTCCACCGGGCGGATGAAGTCGTGCGGGCCGAGCCAGCCCCGGCGCGGGTGCCGCCAGCGGATCAGCGCCTCCACCCCGGTCGGCGCGCCGGTGGCCAGGTCGACCGCCGGCTGCAACGCCAGCACCAGCTGGTCGTCGGTCTTGAGCGCCTCGCGCAGCTCGGCCAGCAGGGCCAGCTGGTCGGTGCTCGCGGCGTCCCGGGTGGCGTCGTACGCGGCGACGCTGCCGCCGCCCTCCTTGGCCTGGTACATCGCGATGTCGGCCCGGCGCAGCAGCTCGGTCAGGTCGGCGGTGCCGGCGTCGGCGACCACCACCCCGACGGAGACCTCGACGGACATCCGCACCCCGGCCACCTCGGTCGGCGCGGCCAGCCGCTCGGCGATCTCCCGGGCCTGCCGCAGCGCGTACGCCATCGGGGCCGTCCGGTCGCCGAGCACCGGGACCGACGTGAGCAGCAACGCGAACTCGTCGCCGCCGAGCCGGGCGAGCAGCTCGCCGGGGCGGGCGAGGGTGCCGAGCCGGTTCGCGGTCAGCCGCAGCAGCTGGTCGCCGGCGGCGTGCCCGAGGGTGTCGTTGACCTCCTTGAACTGGTCGATGTCGAGCAGCAGCAGCGCCACCGGGTGGTCGTGGGCGAGCTGCCGCAGCGCCTGGTCGCCCTTGCTGAGCAGGGCCGACCGGTTCACCAGCCCGGTGAGCTGGTCGTGCACCGCCTCGTACGACGAGCGGGCGGTGACCAGTCGCAGCTCCCGGTGGGTGGCGGCGTCGTGCAGGGCGGCGGCGAGGGCGTCGCCGTACGCGGCCACCGCGTCGCGTTCGCGGGCGCTCGGCGGCGCGGAGCGCGGGAAGCGCACCCGCAGCTCGCCGACCCGCGCGGCGCCAACGGTCAGGGTGCGGACCAGCTCGTGCTCCTCCGGGTCGGGCGGGCCCGGCGGCGCGACCTCCCGATCGACCAGGTGGCCGCCCGGGTCGCCCCGGTAGCGCCGCCACCGGCCGTCGCCCCGGGCGACGTCGACGTCGACGAGTTCGGCGTTGAACAACGCCAGCGCTCCGGTCACCGCCGCGGTGGCGACCCCCCGCTCGTCGAGCTGGTTGAGCGCGGCGGTGGCCTCGGCGAAGGCCCGCCAGGTGCGGCGCTCCTGGTCGGCGCGGAGCCGGTGCCGGTAGGTCTGCTGGAGCAGCCAGAGCGGCGGTGGGAGGAGCAGCAGCCAGTACGCGTCGAGCCCGAGCAGCGCCACCACGACCAGCCCGACGGCCACGTTGCCGACGAACATCGGCAGCTTGCCGCGGAGGGCGGCGAACAGCGGGGGGACGACCGGGATGCCGTGCCGCAGCGCCAGGGTGGCCCCGCCCAGCCAGGCGGTGGCGAGCAGGTAGGCCACCGACCCGGCGACCAGAGCCAGGGCGAGCGCCGGCGTCGGCGCGGCGAGCAGCGGCTCGCCGAGCGCGGTGGTGACCGCGACGGCCAGCGCGGTGGCGGCGGTCAGCGAGCCGGTGATCCGGACGACCTCCAGCACCGGCCGGCGGTCGCCCAGCAGCGACATCGCCGT
Source organism: Micromonospora sp. NPDC004336 (assembly GCF_053602615.1). Classification (NCBI taxonomy): domain Bacteria; kingdom Bacillati; phylum Actinomycetota; class Actinomycetes; order Micromonosporales; family Micromonosporaceae; genus Micromonospora; species Micromonospora sp. NPDC004336. The sequence goes on along the minus strand of NZ_JBSGDY010000002.1, from coordinate 41,809 downwards.
CCAGGCGAGCCCGGCGCCGAGCAGCGCGGCGGAGGGCAGCCAGCCGCCGGGCGCGAGGTGGAGGCAGACGATCAGCGCGGCCTCGCCCCAGGTGATGCTCACCATGCCGGCGGCGGTGCGGAACCGCAGCCGGGCGAGCTGGGCGACGGCGATCACGATCACGGCGACGCCGAAGCGGGCCGGCCCCCCGAGGGGGTCGTCGTCGGGCAGGCGCGCCGGCAGGGTCCAGCCGACCGCGGCGACGACCAGGGCGGTCAGCGCGACGGCGGCGGTGAGCAGGAGCAGCCGTGGCGGGGTGCCACGGCCTTCGAGCCGGTCGGACGACTCGCCGGCCCTGCCGGAGGTCACCGATCCCCTCCGCCCGCGGGCCGGCCGCCGATACGCCGGGTGGCCGCTGCTGTGGTGGTCATCGGCGCCCCCTCCCGCGCACGGCTCGGGAACTCTTGGTCCCCCGGCGGAAGGCTAAGGCAAACCCGGTGGCCGCAACAGGGGGCGGCGACCGGGTTCGACGTGAATCATGCGTGGACTACCCGTTGCGGCGCTGCTGACGCCCGTCGGGAGCGCCGGCGGATGAATCCTGCGGCCCGGTCCCGTCTGTCGGATCGACGACTGTCGCGTCGGCCCGGCGCGGGTCGCCGGGCGCTCCCTGCGGGGGGAACCGGTCGGGCAGCCGCCGCAGCCGGGCGTTCATGTTGCGGATCAAAAGGACGGTGGCGGTCGCCAGAACCAGGATGAGGAAGAGGCCCATCGGCCCGGCCAGGCCACCCGTGCGGGTGTCCCCGAAGTTGTTCTGGGCGAGCACCTGTGCGGCGGTCAGCATGGCGTTCCTCCGGTGTGCGGTTGGTGACCAGGGTATCCCGCGGCCGGGTCAGCGGGCATGGACCGTCTCGCGCACGCCCGCGAAGAGGTCGGACTCGGGCAGCGGGCTGTCGACCAGCGACCGGACGAGCTCGAAGTCCTCCGTGGGCCAGGCGCGCCGCTGCACCTCCATCGGCACGTGGAACCAGAAGCCGTCCGGGTCGATCTGGGTGGCGTGGGCGCGCAGCGCGTCGTCGCGGACCGGGAAGTAGTCGGCGCACTCGACCCGGGTGGTGATCCGGGGGCCCTTGTCGGGCCGGTCGTCCCAGCGCTTGAGCCAGTCCTCGTAGGGCGACTCCAGGCCGGCGGCGAGCATCGCCTCGTGCAGCGCCATGATCTTGCCCTTGGAGAAGCCGATGTCGTAGTAGAGCTTGAGCGGCTGCCACGGCTCGCCCAGCTCCGGGTAGCGCCCCGGGTCGCCGGCCGCGTCGAAGGCGGCCACGCTGATCTTGTGGGTCATGATGTGGTCGGGGTGCGGGTAGCCGCCCTGCTCGTCGTAGGTGGTGACGACGTGCGGGCGGAACTGGCGCATCAGCCGCACCAGCGGGCCGGCCGCCACCTCGACCTCCTGCAGGGCGAAGCAGCCCTCCGGCAGCGGCGGCAGCGGGTCGCCCTCGGGCAGGCCGGAGTCGACGAAGCCGAGCCACGCCTGCTCGACGCCGAGGATGGCCCGCGCGGCGTCCATCTCGGCGCGGCGGATCTCGGCGATGTTGGCCCAGACGTCGGGGCGGTCCATCTTCGGGTTGAGCACGCTGCCGCGCTCACCGCCGGTGCACGTGACCACCAGGACGTCCACGCCCTCGGCCACGTATTTCGCGGTGGTGGCGGCACCCTTGCTCGACTCGTCGTCTGGGTGCGCGTGAACGGCCATCAGTCGCAGTCGCTCTGCCAACGTCGGCGCTCCTCGTCTCTGCCTCCCGGCGGACCCCCCGCGGGACCGCCCGGCTGACCTGCCGGAATCCTCCCCCCGCGCCGAGACCTGCCGGTGTCGACGTGTCATTCTTGACGACGGGACGGGCTGGGAGGATGGAACTCTGCCATTCTTGCCGATGCCGCCGACAACAACGCCAGGAGATACCCGCCGGTGACCGAGACGCACGCCACACCCACCACCGGCGCGCCGGTCTTCCCGCCCGGCCGCTACGGCCGCCGCCGGGAGTCCGGCCGCCGCCCGCTGCTGGCGGCGCTGCTGGCGGTCGCCCTCGTCGCGGCCCTCAGCCTGGTCGCGGTGCGGCTCTACCGGCAGTACGGCGACCCGAACTACGACGCCCAGGTGATCACCTACACCGAGATCACCGACAGCCAGGTGCTCGTCGACTTCCGGGTGACCGTGCCCGAGGGCGGCTCGGCGGTGTGCCTGCTGCGCGCCCGCGACCGCGCCGGCGCGGAGGTGGGCCGGGAGGAGGTCACGGTGACCGCCCCGGCCGGCCGGCGGCAGGTGACCACCCGGCACCGGCTGACCACCGACGCCCGGCCCTTCATCGGCGAGGTGGTGCGCTGCCGGCCCCCGGCCTGACCAGCCAGGACGCGGGCCGGGCGCGCCGGCACCACGAGCCGGCGGCGCCGAACGCGGCCCCGCCGGTGATCGTCCACACCCCGTGTCGTACCGCACTGGTAACTTGGAGTTTCACCTGTCAGCCAGCACGCACATCTGAGGAGATCGCCTGTGTCCACTGGCAACGAGGCGCCCGCCACCTGGCTGTCCCAGGACGCGTACGACCGGCTCCAGGCCGAGCTCGACGAGCTGATCGCCAACCGGCCGGTCATCGCCGCCGAGATCAACGCCCGGCGCGAGGAGGGCGACCTGCGGGAGAACGGTGGCTACCACGCTGCCCGCGAGGAGCAGGGCAAGGCCGAGGGGCGCATCCTCTATCTCAAGGAGCTGCTCCGCACCGCGCAGGTCGGCGAGGCGCCGACCGCCGACGTGGTGTCCCCCGGCATGGTCGTCACGATCTACTTCGACGACGACAAGGACGACACCGAGACGTTCCTGCTCGGCTCCCGGGAGATCGCCTCGACCACCGAGCTGACGGTCTACAGCCCCGAGTCGGCGCTGGGCAAGGCGATCCTGGGCGGGCGCGCCGGTCAGACCTGCACCTACACCGCCCCCAGCGGCGCCGACATCAAGGTGACCGTGGTCAGCTTCGAGCCGTTCTCCGGCTGACCCGCGTCGCCCGGGCCGAGCCCGGGCGACGACCCGCACGACCCCGCTGAGGCGTGGCACCCACCGGTGTCACGCCTCAGCCGCGAAGACCACCTGGTAGCCGCTGGCCCGCAGCGCGCTGATCAGCGTGTCGGAGTGCTCGACGCCGCGCGTCTCCACCGACAGCGCCACCTCCACCTCGCCCAGGCGCAGGTGCGGGTTGGCCCGCTGGTGCTCCACGTCCACCACGTTCGCCCGGTGCTCGGCGATCTCGCTGAGCAGGGAGGCGAGCTGCCCCGGGCGGTCCGAGCAGCGCACCGTCACCCGCAGGTAGCGGCCCGCCGCCGCGAGCCCGTGCTCGATCACCCGCAGCATCAGCAGCGGGTCGATGTTGCCGCCGGAGAGCACCGCCACCACGGGCGCCTGCACCTCGACCACGCCCGCGAGCAGCGCCGCCACGCCCACCGCGCCCGCCGGCTCCACCACCTGCTTGCCGCGCTCCAGCAGCATCAGCAGCGCCCGGGAGATGTCCTCCTCCGAGACCGTGACGATCTCGTCGACCAGCTTCCGGACGTGGGTGAAGGTCAGCTCCCCCGGCCGGCCGACGGCGATGCCGTCCGCGATCGTGCTGAACGACGGCAGGCGTACCGGCTCGCCGGCCACCAGGCTCGGCGGGAAGGCCGCCGCGCTGGCCGCCTGGACTCCGACGATCCGCACGTCGGGCCGCAGCGCCTTGGCCGCCACCGCCATGCCGGAGACCAGCCCGCCGCCGCCCACCCCCGTGATGATCGTCCTGACCTCGGGGCACTGTTCGAGGATCTCCAGGGCCACCGTGCCCTGGCCGGCGATCACGTCCCGGTGGTCGAACGGGTGGATCAGCGTCGCCCCCGTCCGCTCGGCGAAGCTCTGCGCCGCCACCAGGGACTCGTCGACGGTGTTGCCGACCAGTTCGACCTGGGCGCCGTAGCCCTTGGTGGCGGCGACCTTCGGCAGCGGCGCGTTCACCGGCATGAAGACCGTGGCGTGCGTGCCGACCAGGCCGGCGGCGAGCGCCACCCCCTGGGCGTGGTTGCCGGCGCTCGCCGCGACCACGCCGTTGGCCCGCTCCGCCGCCGACAGCCGGGAGATCCGCACGTACGCGCCGCGCACCTTGTAGGAGCCGGCGCGTTGCAGGTTCTCGCACTTGAGCCACGTCGGCCCGCCCAGCGCCGCGCTGAGCGGGCGGGAGGGCTCCAGCGGGGTGGTGCGGACGACGCCGGCGAGCAGTTCCCGCGCGGCCCGTACGTCGGCGAGACCGACCAGTTCCGTCATGCCCCTGATCGTGCCACCCGCCGCCCCAGCCGACGCGCGCACGCCACCCGTCAGACGGTGGCGGGAATGCGCGGGTAGCCGGGGGCGTGGCGGGACCAGGGGGCCTGCATCTCGAACTGCCCGGCGACGCCGAGCAGCAGCAGCTCCGAGCCGGGCGGGCCGATCAGCTGCACACCGACCGGCAGCCCGTCCGGGCGGCGGCCGACCGGCACCACCAGGGCGGGCAGGCCGGCGATGTTCCAGGGCGCGGCGAACGGGGCGTACCGGATGTTGGTCAGCATGTTGGCCCGCCAGGACCGGCCGGACCAGCTCTCGGCCGGCGGCGGCACGGTGGCCAGGGCGGGGGTGAGCAGCAGGTCGACCGAGTGGTCGGTGAAGAACCCGACCGAGCGCTCCCGCCAGGCGGCCCGGTCGGCCTCCCGGACGTACCCGCGCCGCTGCGCCCACTCGCCGAGGGCGACGTGCCGGCGGCTGCGCCGCTGGAGGCCGCGCCGGTCGAGCCCGGCGGCGCGGACGTCGGCGGCCGCCGCGGCGAACCAGGTCGCGATCCCCTGCAGGCCCAGCGCCGTCGGGTAGACCGGGTCGGCCGGCACGGTGTCGTGACCGGCGGCGGCCAGCAGCCGGCCGGCGGCGGCGACCGCGTCCCGGTTGGGGACGTCGGCGTGCACGCCGCGTACCGGCGAGCGGAGCGAGACGCCCACCCGCAGCCGCTGCGGCGGGACCAGCTTCTCCGGCCGGCGGCCGGCCAGCACCGAGAAGCCGACGGCCGCGTCGGCGACCGTGCTGGTGAGCATGCCGTGCTCGGTGAGGCCGAACCAGTCGTCCGCGCCGAGCTGGCAGGGGACCACGCCCCGGCCCGGCTTGAGCCCGACCAGGCCACAGCAGGCCGCCGGGATGCGGATCGACCCGAGGCCGTCGTTGCCGTGGGCGATCGGCACCAGCCCGGCGGCGACCGCGGCGGCGGCCCCGCCGGACGAGCCGCCGGGGGTGCGCCCGGTGTCCCAGGGGTTACGGGTGACGGCGGTCTCGTCGTCGGTGATGCCCCAGAGGCCGAGCTCCGGCATCCGGGTCACCCCGAGGATCACCGCGCCGGCGCCGCGCAGCCGGCGGACCACCTCGTGGTCGGCCTCCGCCACCGGCGTACGCACCGCGGCCGACCCGTTCCAGGTGGGCAGGCCGGCGACCGGGGTGTTCTCCTTGACCGCCACCGGCACCCCGGCCAGCGGCAGGTTGGCCAGGTCCTCCTGCTCGTCGACCTTCTCGGCCTCGGTGATCGCCTCCCCGCCGCGTACCGTGCGGAACGCGGCGAGGTCGGCGTCGACCCGGGCGATATGGTCCAGGTGGTCGGCGACGACCTGGGTGGCCGTGACGTCGCCCCGGCGTACGCCCCGGGCGATCTGCTTGGCGGTCGCCCCCACCCAGGTCGGCATGATGTCCTGCACGGCCACCCTCCCTCACCAGCGGTCAGCCCAGCGCCTGCTCCAGATCGGCGAGCAGGTCGTCGACCGTCTCGATGCCGACAGACAGTCGCACGAGATCGCCGGGAACTTCAAGCGGCGAGCCGGCAGCACTTGCGTGTGTCATCCGGCCCGGGTGCTCGATCAGGGATTCCACGCCGCCGAGCGACTCGGCGAGCACGAAGAGCTTGGCCCGGTTGCAGATCTCCACGGCGTGCTCCTCGCCGCCGGCGGCCCGGAACGAGATCATCCCGCCGAACCGGCGCATCTGCTTGGCGGCCACCTCGTGGCCCGGGTGCGAGGGCAGCCCCGGGTAGATGACCTGGCCGACCTTGGCGTGTCCGTCCAGGTAGGCCGCGATCCGCTCGGCGTTGTCGCAGTGCCGGTCCATGCGTACGCCCAGGGTCTTGATGCCCCGCAGGGTGAGCCACGCGTCGAAGGGGCCGTTGATCGCGCCCATCGCGTTCTGGTGGTAGCGCAGTTCCTCGCCGAGCCCGGCGTCGGCCGCGACCAGCGCCCCGCCGACCACGTCGGAGTGGCCGCCGACGTACTTGGTGGTGGAGTGCACCACCACGTCGGCGCCGTGCGCGATGGGCTGCTGGAGGTACGGCGAGGCGAAGGTGTTGTCGACCACCAGCAGGGCGCCCGCGTCGTGCGCGACGGCGGCCAGCGCGGCGATGTCGGCGATGCCGAGCAGCGGGTTGGTCGGGGTCTCCACCCAGACGATCTTCGTGCTGCCGGGGCGGACCGCGGCCCGGATCGCGTCCGGGTCGGAGACCTTGGCCGGGGTGAAGTCCAGCCCCCACCGCTCGGCGACCCGGGCGAAGAGCCGGTACGTGCCGCCGTACGCGTCGTCCGGGATCACCACGTGGTCGCCCGGCTTGCAGACGGTCCGCAGCAGGGTGTCCTCGGCGGCCAGGCCGCTGGCGAAGGCGAGCCCGACCGGGCCGCCCTCCAGCGCGGCGAGGCACTCCTGGAGCGCGTCGCGGGTCGGGTTGCCGGAGCGGCTGTACTCGTAGCCGAGCCGGGGCGCGCCGACGGCGTCCTGGGCGTAGGTGCTGGTCTGGTAGATCGGTGGGATCACCGCGCCGGTGCGGGCCTCGGGGTCCTGACCGGCGTGGATGGCGAGCGTCTCGAAGCCGTGACTCATTCCCGAGACGTTAGTCCGCGGTTCCGCCCGACGGGCACGGACGTGGCACCGCGCGCACTTCCCACCGTTGCTCCCCGGATTGTCCGGACGGCGTACGCCGGGGGGTCGGACTGGTGCAACGCGCCGGGCGGGGATCCGCTCTAACCTGACCGGATGAGCGGGTGCGTGTTCTGCGGCATCGTGGCGGGCGGGACCACCGCGTTCCGGGTGGCGGACGAGCCGGCCGGGGTGGCGTTCCTGGACACCCGGCCGGTCTTCCGGGGCCACGTGCTGGTGGTACCCCGCCAGCACGTGGTCACCCTGGCCGACCTGCCGGCCGAGGAGATCGGCCGCTACTTCGGGCTGGTCCGCCGGATGGCCGTCGCCGTCGAGACCGGTCTGGGTGCCGGCGGCACGTTCGTCGCGATGAACAACAGGGTCTCCCAGTCGGTTCCGCACCTGCACACCCACGTCGTGCCCCGGACCAGAGGCGACGGGCTGCGTGGCTTCTTCTGGCCGCGCACCCGCTACGCCGACGACGCCGAGGCCCGGGAATACGCCGATCGGATAGCCGCCGCGGGGTGAGCCGCACCTGACGCCCCCGCTTCCGGCAGCCGGTCCCCCGGCGGTCACGCCTGTCCCGTGCGCCCCACCATGCCTGGCGGGTCTGTCCCGGCCGACGGCGGGTAAGGAAGGCGGGTCCGGCGGTGTTGCACGCTGGGAGAGGTACGAGAGGAGTCCCACCGTGTTCCTGCGCCGTATGAAGGCCGAGCTGCCCACCCCCGACCAGGCCCTGCCGGGCCGTCCGATCGCGATGCCCGTCGCGGACCGGCACGAGGTGCTGGGCACCCCGCTCAAGGGCCCGTTCCCGGAGGGCTCGCAGGTGGCCGTGTTCGGCATGGGCTGCTTCTGGGGCGCCGAGCGGCTGTTCTGGACCCTGCCGGGCGTGCTCACCACGTCCGCCGGTTACGCGGGCGGCAGCACGCCGAACCCGACGTACGAGGAGGTGTGCTCGGGCATGACGGGGCACGCCGAGGTGGTCCAGGTGGTCTACGACCCCGACGTGATCAGCTACGAGGACCTGCTCAAGGTCTTCTGGGAGAACCACGACCCGACCCAGGGCATGCGCCAGGGCAACGACGTGGGCACCCAGTACCGGTCGACGATCTACGCCACCACCGACGAGCAGCTCGCCACCGCGCGGGCGTCGCGGGACGCGTTCGCGCCGATCGTGGCGCGCGCCGGCAAGGGCGAGATCACCACGGAGATCGACCGGCTCGGCGACTACTACTTCGCCGAGGACCACCACCAGCAGTACCTCGCCCCGACGAAGAACCCGAACGGCTACTGCAACCACGGCCCGAACGGGCTGAGCTGCCCGGTCGGCATCGCCCGCACCGCCGGCTGAGCCAGGCACCGCCGGCCAGGCCCCGCACCGCCGGCCGAGCCGGGCACCGCCGGTCGAGCGCCGGCCGCCCGGCTTGGCCGGCCCGCGCCCCAGGAACGGGTCTGCGGTCTTTGTCACACCGCGGGCCCGTTTCCGATTCGGGCAACGGGCGGGGCCAGGCCGGAAAGTCCCGGGGTCGCGCGGGCCCGGCGCGTGCGGGCGCGCATCTTAACAACCACGCACACTCCCTGGCATCAGCTCAACGGGCGAACCCCACCGGCCTCTGGCAGCATTGCCTCGCATGTGCGGACTTGCGGGAGAGTTCCGCCGTGACGGCTCGCGCGCCGACGTGTCGGCGGTGGAGCGCATGGCGGCCACGATGAGCGACCGGGGGCCCGACGACAGCGGCGTCTGGGCCCAGGGCCCGACGGCCCTCGGACACCGACGCCTGAAGATCATCGACCTGTCCGCGGCGAGCGGGCAGCCGCTCGTCGATCCCGGCGCGGGACTGACGGGCGTCTTCAACGGGTGCATCTACAACTACCGTGAGCTGCGCGCGGAACTCCAGGCCAAGGGCCACCGCTTCTTCTCCTCGGGCGACAGCGAGGTCGTGCTCAAGGCGTACGCCGAGTGGGGGCTCGACTTCGTCGACCACCTGGTCGGCATGTTCGCCGTGGCGATCAGCGAGCGGGACACGGGCCGGCTGGTGCTGGCCCGGGACCGGCTCGGCATCAAGCCGCTCTACGTGGCCGAGACGCCGGGCGTGGTGCGCTTCGCCAGCACCCTGCCCGCGCTGTTGGCCGGCGGCGGCGTCGACACCGGCATCGACCCGGTCGCGCTGGCGCACTACCTGAGCTTCCACAGCATCGTGCCGCCGCCGCGCACCATCCTGCGCGGCGTCGCCAAGCTGCCCCCGGCGACCGTACGCGTCTACGAGGCCGACGGGCGCACCTCCGAGCGGGTCTACTGGGACCCGTCCTTCACCCGCTCCGCCGAGCGGGCCGGCTGGTCCGAGCGGGACTGGCAGGACGCCCTGCTGGAGTCGCTCACCACCGCCGTGCGCCGGCGGATGGTCGCCGACGTGCCGGTCGGCGTGCTGCTCTCCGGCGGGCTGGACTCCAGCCTGGTGGTCGCCCTGCTCGCCGGCGAGGGCCAGCGCGGGCTCTCCACCTTCTCCATCGGCTTCGACTCCGTCGGCGGCCGGGAGGGCGACGAGTTCCGCTACTCCGACCTCGTCGCGAAGACGTTCGACACCGACCACCACCAGATCCGGGTGGCCGCCGCCGACCTCGTGCCGCCCCTGGAGGCGGCCGTCGCCGCGATGTCCGAGCCGATGGTCAGCCACGACTGCGTGGCGTTCTACCTGCTCAGCGAGGAGGTCGCCAGGCACGTCAAGGTGGTCCAGTCCGGCCAGGGCGCGGACGAGATCCTCGGCGGCTACCACTGGTACCCGCCGCTGGCCCGGGTCGGCCGGGACGAGGCGCTCGACACGTACGCCCGGGCGTTCTTCGACCGGGACGCGGCCGGGCTGGCCCGGGTGCTGAACCCGGCGTGGCTGGCCGACGGCGACCCGGCCCGGGAGTTCGTGGCCGCGCACCTCGGCCGGGCCGGCGCCCAGACGGCCGTCGACGCCGGGCTGCGGATCGACACCCAGGTCATGCTGACCGACGACCCGGTCAAGCGGGTGGACAACATGACGATGGCGCACGGGCTGGAGGCCCGGGTGCCGTTCCTCGACCACGAGTTCGTCGAGCTGGCCGCGAGCTGCCCGCCGGAGCTGAAGCTGGCGCAGGGCGGCAAGGGGGTGCTCAAGGAGATCGGCCGCCGGGTGCTGCCGCACGAGGTCATCGACCGGCCGAAGGGCTACTTCCCCGTGCCGGGCCTCACCCACCTGGAGGGCAAGCTCCTCGACCGGGTACGCGACGCGCTCTCCGCGCCCGAGGCCCGCCGCCGCGACCTGTTCCGCGCCGACTACGTCGACGCGCTGCTCGCCGACCCGAACGCCGAACTGACCCCGTTGAACGGAAACAAGCTGTGGCAACTCGGACTCCTGGAAATGTGGCTCCAGAGCCACGGAATCGACTGACCGTGACCGACACCCTGGCGACCGGCGCGGCCCGGTCCGACCGGATGCGCAACGGCCGGCGACGGGAGCGGGTCGGCCCCGGCGGCGACCCGGTGGCACCGGGACCGGCGGAGGCCCCGACCCGCGAGGGCGACACCGACGTCGTGCTGGACTGCGGCTGGGGGCGGCTCGTCTTCGGCCAGACCTTCGCCGACCAGGCCGCCGTCGCCGCCGTGCTGCGCTCCGAGGCGGCCGGCTCGCGGGACATCTGCATCTACCTGCGCGACCCGCACGTGCTGGTGTCCCGGCTGCCCGACGAGCTCTTCATCGACCCGTCGCTGACCTACCGGCTGCCGCTCACCGGCGACCGGCCGGCCGACGAGGACGTGCCGGGGCTGACGATCCGCCCGCTGGCCACCGCCGCGGACGCCGACGCGGTGAACCGGATCTACGCCCGCAACGGCATGGTCACCGCCCCGGTCGACGTGCTCGTCGCCAACGCGCGCACCGAGCGCTTCCTGCACCTCGTCGCCGAGGACGCCACCGGCGAGGTCGTCGGCACCATCACCGGCGTGGACCACGTCGCGGTCTTCGACGACCCCGACAACGGGGCCAGCCTGTGGTGCCTGACCGTCGACTTCAACACCGCGCCGCCCGGCACCGGCCAGGCGCTGATCACCGCGCTCGCCGCGCGGCTGGTCGCGCGCGGCCGGGCGTACGTGGACCTGTCGGTGCTCGCCGAGAACGGCGGGGCGATCCGCCTCTACGAGCGGCTCGGCTTCTACCGGACGTCGACGCTCTGCGTGAAGCGGAAGAACCCGATCAACGAGCGGCTCTTCCTGCCCGCCATGCCGGAGGGGTACGACCAGCTCAACCCGTACGCGAAGATCGTCGCCGACGAGGCGATGCGGCGCGGCATCCGGGTGGAGGTGACCGACCCGGCCTTTGGCGAGCTGCGGCTCTCCAGCGGCGGGCGGACCGTGCTGACCCGCGAGTCGCTGTCGGAGCTGACCTCGGCGGTGGCGATGAGCCGCTGCGACGACAAGCGGGTGACCCGCCGGATCCTCGCCGAGGCCGGCCTGGCCGTGCCGCGCGGGCGCACCGCCACGGGCGACGAGGGCGACGCCGCCTTCCTCGCCGAGGTCGGCCGAGTGGTGGTCAAGCCGGCGCGGGGCGAGCAGGGCAACGGCATCACGGTGGGGGTACGGACCCCCGAGGCGCTGGCCGCCGCCGTCGAGCTGGCCGCCCGGTTCTGCCCCGACGTGCTGATCGAGGAGATGCGCGCCGGGGAGGACCTGCGGGTGGTCGTCATCGACCACGAGGTGGTGGCCGCCGCGGTCCGCCGCCCCGCCTCGGTCACCGGCGACGGGGTGCACGACATCGCCGAGCTGATCGAGCGGCAGAGCCGCCGCCGGGCCGCCGCCACCGGCGGCGAGTCCACCATCCCGCTGGACGACATGACCCGGGACGTGCTCGCCGAGGCCGGCCACGAGCTGCACGACGTGCTGCCCGAGGGCCAGGTGCTGGCCGTACGCAGGACCGCCAACCTGCACACCGGCGGCACCATCCACGACGTCACCGCGGAGCTGCACCCGGCGATCGCCGAGGCGTGCGTGGCGGCCAGCCGCGCGCTGGACATCCCGGTCACCGGGCTGGACCTGCTGGTGCCCGCGCCGGACGGCCCCGAGCACGTCTTCATCGAGGCCAACGAGCGGCCCGGCCTGGCCAACCACGAGCCCCAGCCGACCGCCGAACGCTTCGTCGACCTGCTCTTCCCGGGCACCCGCGCCCCGCAGCGGCTCTGGTCCCCGGTCGGCCCGGGAGGCGCCGCGTGAGCCCGCGACCCCTGGAGATCGACCTGGACTACCTGCGCCAGGTGCTGGTGGAGCTGCTGGAGATCCCGAGCCCGTCGGGGCGCACCGACCACGTGCAGCAGTACGTCGGCGAGCGGCTCTCCGCGCTCGGCATCGGCTCGACGCTGACCCGGCGCGGCGCGCTGAGCGCCTGCCTGCCCGGCCCCCGGTCCACCGGGGCCGACCGGGCGATCGTCGTGCACACCGACACCATCGGCGGCATGGTCAAGCGGCTGAAGGAGAACGGCCGGCTGGAGCTGAAGCCGATCGGCACGCACAGCGCCCGGTTCGCCGAGGGCGCGCACGTGCGGATCTTCACCGACGACCTGGACCGGGTGATCACCGGCCAGGTGCTCCCCCTCAAGGCCAGCGGCCACCGCTACAACGAGGCCGTCGACTCCCAGGGCATCGGCTGGGAGCAGGTCGAGGTGCGCGTCGACGAGCCGGTCGACGACATCGCCGGGCTGCGCGCGCTCGGCGTCGACGCCGGGGACTTCGTCGCGTTCCTGCCGAACCCGACGGTCACCCCGGCCGGGTACGTCAAGTCCCGGCACCTCGACGACAAGGCGGGCGTGGCGGCGGTGCTGACCGCGTTCAAGGCGATGGTCGACGCCGGCGTGCGCCCGGCCGTCACCGCGCACCTGCTGGTCACGGTGACCGAGGAGATCGGGCACGGCGCCTCGCACGGCCTCGACCCCGACGTGGCGGAGATCGTCTCGGTGGACGCGGCGGTGGTCGCCCCCGGCCAGCAGTCCCGCGAGGACGCGGCCACCCTGGCGATGGGCGACGGGGTGGGACCGTTCGACTACCACCTGACCCGCAACCTGGCCTCGATCGCCGCGGAGCACGGGGTGGACCTCGTCCGCGACGTCTTCGACTACTACCGCTCCGACGTGGCGGCGGCGGTGGAGGCCGGGGCGCACGCCCGGGTGGCGCTGCTCGGCTTCGGCGTCGACGCCACCCACGGCCACGAGCGCACCCACCTCGACGGGCTGCGCCAGCTCACCCAGCTGCTCTGCCTCTACCTCCAGAGCGACCTGGTCTTCCCCGAGTGGGACGCCGAGCCGGAGGGCGACCTGGCCGACTTCCCGTCGCTGGCGGTGCAGCCGGCCAGCGAGGAGGGCCCGCGCGAGGGGCCGATCGGCATCGCCGAGCACCCGTGACCGCCCGGTCGGTCGGGCCGGCCGGCGGGCGCGCTATTCCCGCGGGCCCTGTGATCGAAATCCGTTGCCCGGGGCGCGAGGGCTGGATAGCGTGGCCGTACACGGGAAAGGAGGTGGTCCAGACTTGTATAGCAATCGGACTCGTGAGGTGGCTGTCCGCTAGCCGCTGTCCTCGACAGTAAACTCGTCCGCCGCGAGGCGGGCACAGCACCATCGTCGAGACCGTGTGGCAGCGGTGCGGCGAAACCACGACAGCCACCCGACCCCCGGGGTGCCGGCCCAGTCCAGCCGGCCCGCGCGCGAGCGCGGAAGCCCCGGGGGTCGACCCTTTTCCGCCCCGTCCGCAGGGCGCAGCCGGAGGTCACCGTGTCGATGCGCGAGCTGGTGGTGCTCGGGACGGCCAGCCAGGCGCCGACCCGGCAGCGCAACCACAACGGGTACGTGCTGCGCTGGGACGACGAGGTGATCCTCTTCGACCCGGGCGAGGGCAGCCAGCGGCAGCTCCTGCACACCACGGTCACCGCCACCGACCTCACCCGGATCTGCGTCACCCACTTCCACGGCGACCACTGCCTCGGCCTGCCCGGCACCATCCAGCGGCTCTCGCTGGACCGGGTGCCGCACCCGGTGGCGGTGCACTTCCCGGCCGGCGGCGCCGAATACTTCGCCCGGCTGCGGCACGCCAGCTCCTTCCACGAGACCGCCGAGCTGCGCGTCGAGCCGATCGACGCCGACGGGCAGCGGATCACCATGGGCGTGGGCACGCTGGAGGCCCGCCGGCTGCGGCACCCGATCGAGACGTACGGCTACCGGCTCGTCGAGCCGGACGGCTGCCGGATGCTGCCGGAGCGGCTGGCCGCGTACGGCATCGCCGGGCCGGCCGTCGGCGAGCTGATCCGCGTCGGCCACCTCGACGTCGGCGGGCGCCGCGTCACCCGCGAGGAGGTGAGCGTGCCGAGGCCGGGGCAGCGCTTCGCCTTCGTCATGGACACGGGCCTCTGCGACGGGGTCTACGCCCTCGCCGAGCACGCCGACCTGCTGGTCATCGAGTCGACGTTCCTCGACTCGGAGGCCGCGCTCGCCGCCGAGGTCGGCCACCTCACGGCGGGCCAGGCCGCGCGGGTGGCGGCCGAGTCGGGCGTACGCCGACTCGTGCTCACCCACTTCTCCCAGCGGTACGCCGACGCGAGCCGCTTCGCCGACGAGGCCCGGGCGCACTTCGACGGCGACCTGGTGATCGCCGAGGACCTGACGACCGTGCAGGTGCCGCCCCGGCGGGTAGCCTCGGCCCGGTGACGGTCACCCTCCGCCCCGCCACCGAGGCCGACCTGATGCCGGTCGGCGCCCTGCACCAGCGGTCCCGGGCGGCGGCGTACGCGTCGTTCCTGCCGCCGGAGGCGCTGGCCGAGCCGGGGCCGGAGGCGATGGGACGCTACTGGGCCGAGCGGTGGGGCTGGGAACGCGACGAGCACCGGATGACCGTCGCCGAGCGCGGCGGCCGGCTGGTCGGCTTCAGCTACCTCGGGCCCGACGACGAGGGCGACCCGGCGACGGGCCTGCTCAACGCCATCCACCTCGACCCGGCCGAACGCGGCCGGGGCACCGGCCGCGCGCTGATGGTCGACGCGCTGGCCGCCATGCGTGCGCGCGGCTGGTCCCGGGCGGTGCTCTGGGTGCTGGCGGCCAACGACCACGCCCGGCGCTTCTACGAGCGCGGCGGCTGGGCACCCACCGGCGTCACCCACGACGAGCACATCGGCCCGGCGCTCGTGGCCCAGCTCCGCTACGCCCGGCGGCTCTGACCGTCGCCACCCCGCACTGCCGCCTTCCCACCGACGTTCAGCGGGGCAGGGGAAGGTCGAGCTTTTCCCGCAACTCCGCCAGCCCTCGTGTGTGTTTCTCGTTGCGCGTGTCCTCGACGATGCCGTGGAGCGCGAGCACGAGCCTGCGGCCACGCTCGTACCGTTCGTCGCTCCAGGTCTTCAGGCGCTCCAGCCCCGCGTGCACCGGCCCGAAGTCCGCCGTGTGGGGAAACAGATGGAAACCGACGTCGACGAGCGCGGGACGGCTTACCTCCGTGCGATGGAGGACGGACTCGAAGGGCTCCCGCACCACCGCGCCCTCGCTCACGCCGCTGTTCTCCACCTGCTCCCAGACGACGTCCAGCCACGGCTCGCCCGCGACCAGCTCACCGAACCGGAGGGCGACCCAGGGATGCAGCCCCTCGCTCCCACTCCTGGTCGGGTGGGACTCGCCGTGCGCGTGTTCGAGGACCCCGCCGGCCGCCTCCGGGTCGCCCCGCCCGACGAGCAGATGGCCCTCGAGGTGGCCCGCGTAGCCCGCGAACAGGCCGTCCCACGTCCGTCGTACGTGGCGCAGCGGCTGGAGGGCCGCGGCCGGCTCGCCGCTCTGGAGCAGGAGGTTGCCGAGGAGGAGGCCGGCGAGGTCACCGCTGTCGGTGTCCCGGTGCCGGTCGGCGGCCTGCTCGAACCCGTTCCGGGCCGCCTCCGGGTCCCCGGTGAGCTGGGCCGCGAGGCTCTGGAGGAGCAGCCGACCCGAGGCCGAGGACGTGTACGAGTGGAAGCCCGGGGCGAGCATCACGGCGGCCAGGGGGCCCAGCCAGGGGTCCTCTCCCGCGGCCACCTGCGCCAGCCATTGCCGGCAGGGACCACCGGGCCCGCTCTCGCCGAGTTCGACGCCCGCCAGCGCCATGGCCGCGTGCCCGGACTCGGCGGTGCGTCCCGTGCCGGCGATCGTGGTCAGCAGGGCCCGCGCCTGCGGCACGTCACCCGCCCGGTACGCCGCCAGCGCGTGCTCGACCTCGGCCGGCACCGGACTCAGGGGATCGGGGGGAAGCGGAAGGGCCCGCCCCTCGGAGTCCAGCAAAGGTTGGTCGCTCATGTCACCACTCTCCGTGCGAGGGTCCGCGCTTGCGTGCGGAGGTTCGCGCGAGTGTGGCACGGGCGTCCGACACCGATCACCAGACGAAGGAAGGGCCCCCTGTCGTCGGGGGCCCTTCCTTCGTCACAGCGTCAGCGGGCGCCGAGGTGGGCCAGCAGGTCCTGGCGGGTGAGGACGCCCCTGGGCTTGCCGTCGACCAGCACCAGCGCGGCGTCGGACTTCTCCAGCAGGCCCACCGCCTCGCTCACCGGCTGCCCGCCACCGATCATCGGCAGCGGCTCGGCCATGTGCCGCTCGATGGTGTCGTGCAGGTGCGCCTGCCCGGTGAAGAGCGCGTCGAGCAGGTCCCGCTCGGCGATCGAGCCGGCCACCTCGCCGGTGACCACCGGCGGCTCGGCCTTGAGCACCGGCAGCTGCGAGACGCCGTACTCGCGCATGTAGTCGATGGCGTCGCGGACCGTCTCGGTCGGGTGCACGTGCACCAGCTCGGGCAGGCCGCCCGGCTTGCTCGCCAGCGCGTCGGCGACGGTCGGCTCGGTGCCGGAGTTGTCCAGGAAGCCGTACCGGGCCATCCAGTCGTCGTTGAAGATCTTGGACAGGTAGCCCTTGCCGCTGTCGGGCAGCAGCACCACGACGACGTCGTCCGGGCCGGCCTTGCGGGCCACCTCAAGGGCGGCCACCACGGCCATGCCGCAGGAGCCGCCGACCAGCAGCCCCTCCTCGCGGGCCAGCCGCCGGGTCATCTCGAACGACGCCTTGTCGGAGACCTCGATGATCTCGTCGGCGACGCCCCGGTCGTACGTCTCCGGCCAGAAGTCCTCGCCGACGCCCTCGACCAGGTAGGGCCGGCCGGTGCCGCCGGAGTAGACCGAGCCCTCCGGGTCGGCGCCGATCACCCTGACCCGACCCTCCGACGCCTCCTTGAGGTAGCGGCCGATGCCGGAGATGGTGCCGCCGGTGCCGACGCCCGCCACGAAGTGGGTGAGCCCGCCCCCGGTCTGCTCCCACAGCTCGGGGCCGGTGGTCTCGTAGTGCGAGCGCGGGTTGGCCGGGTTGCTGTACTGGTTGGGCTTCCAGGCGCCGGGGATCTCCCGGGCCAGCCGGTCGGAGACGTTGTAGTAGGAGCGCGGGTCCTCCGGCGCCACGGCGGTCGGGCAGACCACCACCTCCGCGCCGTACGCCCGCAGCACGTCCTGCTTGTCCTGGCTGACCTTGTCGGGGCAGACGAAGACGCACCGGTAGCCCTTGAGCTGGGCCACCAGGGCCAGGCCGACGCCCGTGTTGCCGCTGGTCGGCTCGACGATCGTGCCGCCGGGCTGGAGGATGCCGGCCTTCTCCGCGTCCTCCACCATCCGCAGCGCGATCCGGTCCTTCACCGAACCGCCGGGGTTGAGGTACTCCACCTTCGCCAGCACGGTGGCCTGGATGCCGGCCGTGACGTTGCGCAGCCGTACCAGCGGGGTGTTGCCGATCAGCTCGACGACGTTGTCGTAGTACCGCACCTCGTTGTGCCCTTCTCCTCCGGCGCCGCCGGCGGCGGCCGGGCAGACGTGTTCTCGACGCCCCAGCGTACGTGGGTTCAGGAGACCACGTGCCCGGGGATGGTGGAGCTGCGACGAGCCTCCCACTCCAGGAACCGCTCGGTCTCGGCGAGCACGCTGCCGGCCAGCCAGGTCACCATGACCGCGTCGTCGGCGAGCCCGAAGACCGCCAGCGGGATCTCCGGCAGCAGGTCGATCGGCGAGACGATGTACGCCGTCGCGGCGGTCATCAGCGCCAGCCGCAGGCCGCCGTCGTACTCCCCCCGGGCGGTCGCCCGGATCATCCGGGGCAGCGCCGCCAGCCGCGCCCCGAGCGACGGGCCGCCCCGCGACCCGGCCGCGAGCGCCCTCGCCAGCGCGCTGAACGCGGCGCTCCGCTTCAATGTCTTCCCCATGTTCGGCCCCTCTCCGCGTGCCAGCGTGACGTGCCGGCGCAACTGCCGCCCGGACAACCGGACAGGTACCCAGGACCGCCCCCTTCCAGCCACCCGCGAGCCGACACGACGACGGCGGCGTGTCGTGCCGGCGCGATAATGTCGCTGTATGGGGGTCGCTGGTTCCGTCGTCCCGGTTCGTTCGCGCTGGCAGCGCGCTCGGCAGATCGCCCGCCTGGCGGCGATCGGCACGGGCGCGGCCACGGCGGCCGCCGTGGCGACCGGCGGCGTGCTCCTCGGCCAGGCCCGGCAGGCGCGACGCACCATCCCGATGGCGGAGGCGCCGCCGCCGCGCTGCGACGGGGTCTACGGCGCGAAGCTGCCCGGCCCGCCGGTCACCGTGGTCGTGCTCGGCGACTCGTCGGCCGCCGGCTACGGCGTGCACCGCCGCCGGGAGACGCCGGGCGCGCTGCTCGCCACCGGCCTGTCCCGCCGCCTGCAGCGGCCCGTCCGGCTGCACCGCTTCGCCGTGGTCGGCGCCATCTCCTCCGGGCTGCGGCACCAGGTGGAGGCGGCGCTGGAGTGCCGCCCCGACGTCGCGGTGATCCTGATCGGCGGCAACGACGTCACCAACCGCACGCCGCTCGGCCTGGCGGTGCGCTACCTGGTCGAGGCGGTCCGCGCGCTGCGCGCCGCCGGCTGCGAGGTGGTCGTCGGCACGTGCCCCGACCTGGGCGCCATCCGGCCGATCCAGCCGCCGCTGCGCTGGCTGGCCCGGCGCTGGAGCCGGCAGCTCGCCGCCGCCCAGACGGTCGCCGTGGTCGAGGCCGGCGGCTGGACGGTCTCCCTCGGCGACCTGCTCGGCCCCCGGTTCACCGCCGAGCCGACCCGGATGTTCGCCTGGGACCGGTTCCACCCCTCGGCGGAGGGCTACGCGGTGGCCGCCGCCGCGCTGCTGCCGACCGTGCTCTCCGCACTCGGCACCGGGCAGGAACGGCGCCCGGCCCGGGACGAGGGCGTGACCTCGCTGCCCGCCGCCGCGCAGGAGGCGGCCCGGCAGCCGGGCACCGAGGTCAGCGGCACGCGGGTGCGGGGGCGCGAACGCGGCCCCGCCGGCCGGTGGGCGCAGCTGCGCCGCCGGGCGTTCTTCGGCGTCGGCGCGGTGCCGCAACCCGGTCCCGCCGCCGACTCACCCACACTGGAAGGACTGGCATGAGCGAGCGCTTCATCCCCTCGGGGCTCGCCGGCCGACTGGGTCGGGCCGCGACGCTCTCCCTGATCGCCGGCACGGTGGGCGGCGCCGCCGTCCTCGCCGGCCAGGCGTTCGCCGCGCGGCACCGCCAGTACGCCCAGCCGGAGCTGGGGCTGGCGCTGCGCGCCACGGTGGGCCGCGCCGGCGCCCCGCCGCTGCGGCTGGTGCTGCTCGGCGACTCGTCCGCCCTCGGCGTCGGGGTCGAACGCCTCGACGACACCATCGGCGGTCAGCTCGCCAACCTGCTCGCGGAGGGCCCCAGCGGCCGGCGGGTGCACCTGTCCAGCGTCGGCGTCTCCGGTTCCCGCTCGACCGACCTGGCCACGCAGGTGGCCCGGGCGCTGCTCGGCGAGCGGCCCGACGTGGCGGTCGTCCTGATCGGGGCCAACGACGCGACCACCCTGCGTCGGCCGGCCGACGCCGCCGCCTACCTCGGCGCGGCCGTGCACCGGCTCCGCGAGGCCGGGGTGGAGGTGGTCGTCGGCACCTGCCCCGACCTCGGCGCCGTACGCGCGATCGCGCCGCCGCTGCGACACGTGGTCGGCTGGTCGGGGCGGCGGGTCGCCCGCGCCCAGACGGCGGCGGTGCTCGACGCGGGCGGCACCGTGGTCGACCTGGCCGCCGAGACGGGCCCGGTGTTCCGGGCCGACGCCGGCACGCTGTGCCACGACGGCTACCACCCCTCCGCCGACGGCTACCGGGTCTGGGCGCACGCCCTGCTGCCGGCCGTCGCCGCGGCGGCCGCGGTCGCCTCCCGCCACTGACGCCGCGTCCCCCGCCACCGGCTGGTGGGCGCGGAGCCGCCACCGACGCCGCACCGCCCGCGACCCCGGGGGGCGCGGAGCCGACACGCACCCGCGTCGCCCGCCACCGACGGGCGGGCGCGGAGCCGGCGTCGACGCCGCGGCGCCCGTCGCCCCGGTGGGCACCGGCTCCGCGCGTCGTCCGCGTCGACGCCGCGGCGCCCGTCGCCCCGGTGGCCACCGGCTCCGCGCGTCGTCCGCCTCGCCCCCGCGCCCGTGCCGGACGTGACATTTCCCGGCGCGCGGGCAACTTCCGCGTGAAGTTACCGGCGGGTTAACGTTGGTTCATGCCGACTGAGTCGTCCCGCGACGCCGTCATCGTCGCCACCGCCCGCTCCCCCATCGGCCGGGCGCACAAGGGGTCCCTGCGCGACGTCCGCCCGGACGACCTCGCCGCGACCATCGTGCGGGCCGCCCTGGACAAGATCCCCCAGCTCGACCCGACCGAGATCGACGACCTCTACCTGGGCTGCGGCCTGCCCGGCGGCGAGCAGGGCTTCAACATGGCCCGGGTGGTCGCCACCCTGATGGGGCTGGACACCCTGCCCGGCGCGACCCTCACCCGCTACTGCGCGTCCTCACTCCAGACCACCCGGATGGCGATGCACGCGATCCGGGCCGGCGAGGGTGACGTCTTCATCTCCGCCGGCGTCGAGACCGTCTCCCGGTACGCCCGCGGCAACTCCGACGGCCTCCCGCCGGAGGCGCAGGCGCTGGTCGGCGGCGGCTGGGAGAACCCGCGCTTCGCGGCGGCGGCCGAGCGCTCGAAGGCCCGCGCCCAGGGCGGCGCGCCGGTCTGGACCGACCCGCGCGAGGCCGGCGAGCTGCCGGACATCTACCTGACCATGGGGCAGACCGCCGAGAACCTGGCCCAGGTCCACGACGTGACCCGCGCCGACATGGACGAGTTCGGCGTACGCAGCCAGAACCTCGCCGAGAAGGCGATCGCCGACGGCTTCTGGGCCCGGGAGATCACCCCGGTCACCACGCCGGACGGCACCGTGGTCGGCGCCGACGACGGTCCGCGCCCCGGGGTCACCCTGGAGGCGGTCTCCGGCCTCAAGCCGGTGTTCCGCCCGGACGGCCGGATCACCGCCGGCAACTGCTGCCCACTCAACGACGGCGCGGCCGCCGTGGTAATCATGAGCGCCCAGCGGGCGAAGGACCTCGGGATCACCCCGCTGGCCCGGATCGTCTCCACCGGCGTGACCGCCCTGTCGCCGGAGATCATGGGTCTCGGCCCGGTCGAGGCCACCCGGCAGGCGCTCGGGCGGGCCGGCATGACCATCGACGACGTCGACCTGGTGGAGATCAACGAGGCGTTCGCCGCCCAGGTGATCCCGTCGTACCGGCAGCTCGACATCCCGCTGGAGAAGTTGAACGTGATGGGCGGCGCGATCGCCGTCGGTCACCCGTTCGGCATGACCGGCGCCCGGATCACCGGCACCCTGCTCAACGCCCTGGACTGGCACGACAAGACCATCGGCCTGGAGACCATGTGCGTCGGCGGCGGCCAGGGCATGGCCATGGTCGTCGAGCGCCTGAGCTGACGCCGGAGCCCGGCCCGCCCACCGGTGGGCCGGGACCGGGCAGCCGCGCCTAGAGCGCGTCGCGGGTCGCCGTCACCCCGGCGGCGGCCCGCGCCAGCACCTCGGGCGGCGGGGCCGCCGCGACCAGGTCGGCGGCCACCACCCGGAGCTGGTCGGGCAGCGCGAGGTCGTTGTCGAGCCGGGGCACCCCCCGCCGGGGCCCGCCCTCCGCGTCGGCGGCGAGGTCGGCGATCTCCTGCACCAGCCGGTGCACCAGGTCGGCCCGCGACACGTCGCCGTCGGCGGTTGGGGCCGCCCACCGGGGCTGCTGCCAGTGCCCGACCTGACGGACCAGCAGTCCCACCGCCCGGTCCAGCTCCGCTGCGCTCATCGCCGTCGAGTCTACGAACCCGGCTGGGCCCACCGGCGCCACGGGTGCGCCGGGGGCCGGCGGCGCAGGCGGGCGGGCAGCGCGTACCCCCGCAGGCACCCTGCTTCAGACGGCCGCGCGCCGGCGGGAACCCCCGGGACCGGCGCGGGCCGGAAGACGACGGCGCCCGCCCCCGACGGGGCGGGCGCCGGTCGGTCCTGGGCGCAGACGGTCAGTCGTCGCCCTGGAAGTAGCTCAGCAGGCGCAGGATCTCGATGTAGAGCCAGACCAGGCTGACCAGGATGCCGAAGGCGGCGACCCAGGAGTAGCGCTGGGGCAGGCCCATCCGGACGCCGTCCTCGACCTCCTTGAAGCTGAGCACGAAGCTCAGCGAGGCCACCACGATGCAGACCAGGCTGAAGCCGATCGCCAGCGGGCTGCCGTCGCGCAGGCCGGTGTTGATGTCGAAGAGCGCGAGCACGAAGTTGATCAGCATGACGGCGAAGAGGCCCGCCATCACGGCGATCATGCCCTTGACGAACTTCGGGGTCGCCCGGATGACCTTCGCCTTGTAGAGCATGGCCATCACGAAGAAGACACCGAACGTGGCGGTGACCGCCTGGAGCACGATGCCGTCGTAGAGCGAGTCGAAGAACTTGCTCACCATGCCGACGAAGACGCCCTCGACGACGGCGTACGCGACGACCAGCGCCGGGTTGGCCATCCGGGAGAACGAGATGATCAGGCCGAGGACCAGGCCGACCACCGCCGCGCCGATCCAGGCGGCGCCGAGCAGCGCGTCGGGCACCAGGACCCAGGCGGCCGCGGCGGAGACGCCGAGGATGCCGAGGAGCGTGACGGTCTTGACCACCACGTCGTCGATCGACATGGTGTTGACGGCCGGCGGGGCCGCCGGGTAGCCGGCCTCCGTCGGGTACTGCTGGGGATAGCCGGGCTGTCCGTACGGCCCGGTCGGGGCGTACCCGGCGGAGCGCTCCCGCTCGGCCGCCTGGCCGAGCCGGGCGAGCACCGGGTTCGAAGTCTTCACTGTCAGGCCTCCCTCAGGGGGTCGTTGCACGTGAACGTGCGCTCTCAAGAGTAAACGCCCAGGGCAGCCGGGTGGAGATCACCAAGCTGAGCGGATGCTGAGAGTGCTGCGGTGCCCGGGGCGGGGGTCGAACCCGCACGCCTTGCGGCAGCCGCTTTTAAGGCGGCCGTGTCTGCCGTTCCACCACCCGGGCGGGTGGCACCGGGCGCGTCGACACGCCTGGTGCAGTGTCACGGTAGCGGGTCGGCGGCCTCCCGGCGTACCCCGACGGCCTCGTCGCACTAGGGTCGACACCGTGAGCAGCGCAGCCCCCACGGCCCCCGACGCCGCCCCTGATCAGGACGTCCTCGTCGCCGAACGGCTGCCGCGCCGGCTCTCGGCGGCCCGGCTGCGCGGGGCGGTCGCCCGGCACCGGGCGGACGTCGCGGTGGGGCTCCTCTTCGTCGCGCTGGCCGGCTGGCTCACCCACGGGCTCTGGCCGGACCCGGCGGGCCGCGTGCTCGCGTTGAACGCGGCGGACCAGACGCTCTACGAGTGGTTCCTCGCCGTCGACGCGCGGGCGCTGCTCGGCGACTTCGGCCTGCTCACCCACCGGCTCAACGCGCCGGACGGGGTGAACCTGATGGCCAACACCACGGTCATCGCGCTCGGCATCCTGCTCGCCCCGGTCACCCTGCTGCTCGGCGCCCCGGTCACCTTCGCCCTGCTGGCCGCGGCGAACCTGGCCGGCACCGCGGTCGCCTGGTACCTGCTCTACACCCGGACGCTGGGCGCCCACCGGATCGCCGCCGCGCTGGGCGCCGGCCTCTGCGGCTTCGGCCCGGGGATGGTCTCGCAGACCAACAGCCACCTGCACATGACGGCGCAGTGGCTGGTCCCGGTGATCGTCTGGCTGGTCGTCCGGCTGCTGCGCGCCGCCGACCCCGCCGCCCACGCGGGAGGCGACCGCCGGCGCCCCGCCCACGGGCCGGACTGGCGGCGGCTGGTCAGCTCCGCCGTCGGCCTGGCGGCGGCGGTCACGGCGCAGGTCTTCATCGGCGAGGAGGTCCTTTTCCTCTGCGCGCTGGCGCTGCTGGTGCTGACCGTCACGTACGCGGTGACCGACCGTGCCCTGGTCCGTCGCGCGCTGCCCGGCTTCGCCGGCGGGATGGCGCTCGCCACCGGCCTGGCCCTGCTCGTGCTGGCCTGGCCGCTGTGGTTCCAGTTCGCCGGCCCGCAGGGCGTCGCGGACGGCATGTTCAGCCCGGACTACTTCTCGGCGGACCTGCACAGCTGGTGGGCGGTGTCGCCGCTGTCGATCCTCGGCACCGACGGGGCCGCCCGGCTCACCACCGGCCCGGCCGAGTACAACACCTTCCTCGGGTGGCCCCTGCTGCTGGTCGCCGCCGCCTGCGCGCTCTGGCTGGGCCGGCGGCCGCTGGCCGTCGCGTGCACCGTCGGGACGCTGGTGATGGGGGCGCTGTCGCTCGGCCCCCGGATCGTGGTCGACGGCGACCGCACGGCGCTGCCGGGGCCGTACACGCTGCTCTCGGGGCTGCCGGTGGTGGACGGCGCGCTGCCGATGCGGTTCGCCCTCGCGACGCTTCCGCTGATCGCCACGCTGCTGGTGCTCGCGGCCGACCGGGCGCTGCGCGGCACAGGGCGGGCGCGCCGGCTGGTCCCGGCGGCGGTCGGCGTCGCCCTGCTGCCGCTGCTGCCGGCCCCGCTGCCCACCGCCGAGCGCCCGCCGGTGCCCGAGTTCGTCACCGGCGGTCACTGGCGCCAGTGCGTCGAGCCGGGCGGGGTGCTGGTGCCGGTGCCGCTGGCCACCCCCCAGGATCCGTGGCCGATGCGCTGGGCCACCGCCGCCGACGCCGCGTTCGGCATGCCCGAGGGCTTCTTCATCGGCTCGTACGGCCGGGACGGCACGGCGGCGATGGGCACCTGGAAGCTGCCCACGTCGGCGCTGCTGGCGGGGGTCGCCGAGCGGGGCGGGCAGCCGGTGGTCCGGGACGAGCAGCGCCGGCAGGCCGCGAAGGACGCCGACTTCTGGGGCGCCTCCTGCGTCGTGCTGGCCGTCGACACCGCGCACGCCGAGAGCCTGCGCGGCACGCTGGAGCAGCTCTACGGCCCCTCGACCCGGATCGCCGACGCCTGGATCTGGCGCGTCTGACCGCCCGGCCCCCGGGGACGGGCGCGCCCACGAGCGACGAAGGCCCCTCCGCTCGCGCGGAGGGGCCTTTCGCGGTGGCTCGGTCAGGCCGCCCGGCCGGCGCCGACGGGCTGCGAGGCCTCGGCGAACTCCTCGCGCGGGTCGTGCAGCTGACCCAGGGCGACCACCTCGCGCTTGAGGAAGAACGCCAGCGTCCAGTCGACCACGACCCGGACCTTGCGGTTGAACGAGGGAATCCGGCTCATGTGGTACGTCCGGTGCATGAACCAGGCCGGCCAGCCGGTCATCTTGATGCCGTACACCTGGGCGACGCCCTTGTGCAGGCCGAGGCTGGCGACGCTGCCGGCGTGCTTGTGCTTGTATTCCACCGGCTGCCGGCCGCGGACGACGTTGGCGATGTTGTCGGCCATCCGGGCGGCCTGCCGGACCGCGTGCTGCGCGCTCGGCGAGCAGTAGTTGCCGGGCTCCTTGGTGAGGTCCGGCACCGCCGCGCAGTCGCCGGCGCTCCAGGCGCCCTCGACGACCCGGTCGCCGTCGACGATCTGGAGGGTCGGCAGGCAGGTGACCCGGCGCCGCTCGTCGCGGGGGAAGTCGGTCGCGTCCAGCATCGGCGACGGCTTGACGCCGGCCGTCCAGACGATGGTGTCGGAGCGGAAGCTGTCGCCGTCGGAGAGCTTCACCACCCCGCCGACGCAGGACTCCAGGCGGGTGTCCAGCCGGATGTCCATGTTCCGCTTGAGCAGCTGCTGGACGGTGTAGGCGCCCATGTCCCGGTCGACCTCGGGCAGCACCCGCTGGGTGGCCTCGACCAGCACCCAGCGCATGTCCTCCGGCTTCAGCTCGGGGTAGTACTTCAGGGCGTCCCGGGCCATGTCCTCCATCTCGGCGAGCGCCTCGATGCCGGCGTAGCCACCGCCGACGAAGGTGAAGGTCAGCGCGCTGCGGCGGACCTCCGGGTCCGGCGTGGCGGCCGCCACGTCGAGCCGGTCCAGCACGTGGTTGCGCAGGTAGATGGCCTCACCGATGGTCTTGAAGCCGATGCCGTGCTCGTGCAGGCCGGGAATCGGCAGCGTCCGCGAGACCGAGCCGGGGGCGACGACCACGTGGTCGTAGGGGATCTCCCGGGTCGGGCCGCTGATCGGCTGCACCACGGCGGTCTTGCGGTCGTGGTCGATCCGCGTCACCGCGCCGGCCACCACCTTGCACCGCCGCAACTCCCGTCGCAGCGGCACCACGGAGTGCCGGGGCGAGATGTTGCCGGCCGCGGCCTCGGGCAGGAACGGCTGGTAGGTCATGTGGGGCTGAGGGTCCACCACGACGACCTCAGCCTCCCGGGAGCTGAGCTTCTTCGACAGGCGCAGGGCCGCGTAGAGACCGACGTGCCCGGCACCCACCACAAGGATCCGCTTCGGATTCACGTCATCTATCTTTCCCCGCGCGGCCCGCCTAATCCCGATCGCGCCCCTCTTCTGTGACGGAGCACAACCCCTGTGACCTGCACAACTGTTGTTACCGGTCGGTTAACGACGGCGCAGCAGCCACCCCAGCAGGGCCGTCAGCGCGACCGCCACGAGCAGCCCGGCCACCGTCGCCACCTGGGACCCGGCGTCCCCGCCGGACCCGCCGACCTCCAGCAGGAGCACGCCCAGCACGAAGGTGCCGAGCAGCACCGCGCCCGCCCGCGCCAGCCAGCGCGCGACCACGTCCGGGTCGACCACCGCGTCGTACGGCAGGACGGCGGCCAGGGCGCAGAGGGTGTGCGTGAGGTAGAGCATGGCCGCCACGGCGAGCAGCCGCCACAGCGCGATCGGCCGCCCGTACCCGTCCGTGGCGACCAGCCAACCGCCGACGGTGACCAGCGCGGCGAAGGTCGGCCAGACCCGGCGCGGCCCGACCGCCGGCAGCAGCGCCACCACGACCAGCCCGAGCAGCGGACGGCCGGAGAGCGCCTCCGACGGGTACGCCAGCGCCAACCCGGCCAGCGTGGTCAGGAGGATGCCGGCGCGCACCAGCAGCGGCGTCGGGCTGACCCGGGCCACGGCGTACCGCGCCGCCCGGACCCGCTCGATGACCGGGTTCATCGGCCGTGCCTCCCGTCCGCCGAACCGTGCCGGGCGCTCACCGCACGCCCACCCTCGGCGCGGTGGCCAGGCGCGCCACGTCCCGCAGCACCTGGTCGAGGCTGCCCGCGCCGGCCCAGCCCACCACCGGCACGCCGTGCTCCCGCAACTGCCCGATCATGGTGTCCCGGTCGAGCCGCCACAGCCGGTAGGCGACCTCGGCCCAGTTTCCGTCCTTCGGCGGGGCGAGATCCGTCGGCAGGGTGTCCACCGCGACCACGAACCGCCCGGAGCGGGCCAGCCGGGCCAGCATCTGCGCCGACCGCTCGTCCAGCAGCGGGGTGAGGACCACCACCAGCGCGTCCGCGGAGAGCAGCTGCGGCCCGAAGACCTGGTCGTACGGCTCGTGCGGGGAGGACTCGGCGCGCACGTCGAGCAGCCACTCCAGCACGGTCAGGTACTGCCGGCGGCCGGTGGCCGGGCGCAGCCGGCGGGCGGCCGGTCCGTACTCCAGCATCGACACCCGGTCGCCCCGGTGCAGGTAGTGCTCGGCGATCGCGGCGGCGGCCCGGACCGTGGTGTCCAGCACGGAGGCCGCGCCCGAGACGCCGCCCGAGCGGCCCGCCTCGGCGAGCACGTCGAGCAGCACCACGACCTCGGCGTCCCGGTCGGAGAGCGTGGCCGCGACGTGCAGCTGCCGGGCCCGCAGCGAGACCCGCCAGTCGATCCGGCGCAGCCGGTCGCCCGGGGCGAAGACCCGCACGCCGGCCAGCTCCCCGCCCTCGCCGGGCCGGCGCGAGTGGTGCGCGCCGACGAGGCCGGCGGCCCGGGGCATCGCCTCGACGGCGTCGAACGGCTCGGTCCTCGGGTAGACGCGGACGTGGGACGGCTCGGTGATCACGGCGCGGGAGACCAGCAGGCCCTGCGCGGCGGCGACCCGGGCGCCGGCCGGACCGATCGGGTGCCGACCCCAGCGCAACGCCGTGCCGGCCAGCTCCAGGTCGACGGCGGCGGCGGTCGGTACGGCGGTCACGAACGGCCGGTCGGCGACGGACGGGACGACGGCCGAGGGGGTGCCGGCGGCCGTGGCGCCGGCGATCGTCGCCCGCTCCACCCGCAGCCAGGGCGAGACCCGGCTGCGGACCACGGCCACGTCGTAGTCGAGCAGGTCGGGGTTGCCGACGGTGACGGTGCCGGTCAGCTCGCCGCCCTCCACCAGGTGGCCCTCGTCCGCGGCGATCCAGACCTGCGGCAGGGCGGTCGGCCGCCGGCGCAGCGCGTACGCGGTGCCGAGCGCGAACGGGGCGGCCAGCACGATCAGGTCGACCCGGCCGAGCAGCACCCCCGCGATCAGCAGCACGCCGGTGAGCAGCACCGCCCGGCCGAGCGCCCAGGTGGGCACCCAGCCGGTCGCGGGCAGCGGCCGCGACCCGTCCCGGGGCGGTACGGGGGGCGCGTCCATCAGTGCCCGGGCCGGCCGGCGGCGTAGCTGGGCAGCGCCCCGCTGGCCGGCGCCGGCGTCCCCTCCAGCACCTCGCCGACCACGAAGGACGGGTCGACGCGGCGCAGCCACATCTCCGGACGCAGCGTGATGCGGTGCGCCAGCGCGGGCACCGCCACCTCCTTGACGTCCTCCGGCACCACGTAGTCGCGGCCGGCCATCACGGCCCGCACCCGGGCCAGCAGCAGCAGCGCCAGCGAGCCGCGCGGCGAGGCCCCGACCAGCACCGAGGGGTGCTCGCGGGTCGCGGCGGTCAGCGCGACGATGTAGCGGCCGATGGAGTCCTCGACCACCACGTCCTCCAGCGCGCCCTGCATGGCGCGCAGGGTGGCCGCGTCCACCACCGGCTTGATGTCCGCCTCCTCGCGGCGTCGGGCCATCCGCCGGCGCAGCACCTCCCACTCCTCCTCGTGCTCGGGGTAGCCGAAGGAGACCCGGAGCAGGAACCGGTCGAGCTGCGCCTCGGGCAGCGGGTAGGTGCCCTCGTACTCGATGGGGTTGGCGGTGGCCAGCACGTGGAACGGCTCGTCCAGCTTGTACGTCACGCCCTCGACCGAGACCTGCTTCTCCTGCATCGCCTCCAGCAGGGCCGACTGGGTCTTCGGCGGGGTCCGGTTGATCTCGTCGGCGAGGAGCAGGTTGGTGAAGACCGGCCCGGCCCGGAACGCGAACTCGCCGCTGCGCTGGTCGTACAGGAACGAGCCGGTCACGTCGGCGGGCAGCAGGTCGGGGGTGAACTGGAGCCGGCGGAAGTCCAGCCCGAGCGCCTGCGCGAAGGAGCGCGCGGTCAGCGTCTTGCCCAGGCCGGGCAGGTCCTCCAGCAGCACGTGCCCGCCGGCCAGGATCCCGGCGAGGACGAGTTCCAGCGCGTCCCGCTTGCCGACCACGACCTGGCCGACCGCCTCCAGCACCGACCGGGCCAGGTGGCCGACCTCGGCGGCGGGCATGCTGCGGTCCACGTCGTTCATCACAGTTTCTCCAGTTCGGCGACGATCGCCGCGAGGTCGCGCGGCGACGGGGTGCGGCGAGGCGGGGTCTCCAGGAATGTCCACAGCCGGTCGCCCAGCAGGGCGCGGGCCCGGCCCGGGTCCGACTCGCGGGTCACGCCGTGCCGCTGGCGCAGCCGCTCGTCGGCCAACTCGCCGAGCCGGGGCAGGACCACCCTGGTGAAGCGTTCGGGCCGGGAGGTCGACCAGTCCAGCGGCGTCTCCCAGCCGTTGATCGCGGTGCGGAGCGCGTCCCGGGCGCCCCAGTTCCAGGTGCCGTCGTCGTCGCGCGGGACGGAGG
Source organism: Micromonospora sp. NPDC004336 (assembly GCF_053602615.1). Classification (NCBI taxonomy): domain Bacteria; kingdom Bacillati; phylum Actinomycetota; class Actinomycetes; order Micromonosporales; family Micromonosporaceae; genus Micromonospora; species Micromonospora sp. NPDC004336. The sequence goes on along the minus strand of NZ_JBSGDY010000002.1, from coordinate 11,625 downwards.
GACGCGACCCGGCCGGGGGTGGCGAGGAGGCCAGCGCGGCGACGACCCGGCGCACCGCGAACAGCGCGACCACGCCGGCGACCAGGATCAGCAGCGGGACCCGCAGGCCGACCGCCCGCAGCCCCGCGACCAGCACGACCACGACCGCCGCCATGCCGGCCAGGGCCCGCAGCACCTGACCGAGCCGGCCGCGCCGCTCCGGTTCCTCCCGCCGGGGCCGCTCCTCCTCGAAGCTGAGCAGGTCGTCGATGCTGGTGCTGCTCACCGCGCCACCCCGCCCCGCCGCGGTGCGGCCCCGGCGACGGCGGGACGGACCCCGGCCACGCTCCCGCTCACGCCGGCACCTCCGGCCCGTCGGCGACCGCGGCGGAGAGCTCGCCGCGCAGCCGGCGCAGCGCCGCGCGGGCCTGGTCGCGGGTGTGCTCGTCGACGGGTCGGGTGGCGTACCGGGCCTCGCGGTAGACGTGCGCGAACTCGGCCAGCACGTCGGCGCTGGCGATCGCCGGGACCCCGGCCGACGGGTCGCCCCGCAGCAGGCGGGTGACCAGGTCGGTGGGGGTGTCGCCGGCCAGCCGTGGCACGCCGGCCCCGGCGGCGGCCTGCTCCAGCCGCACCCAGCAGGCGATCACGGCGGTGCGCGGGTCGGTGTCCCGGTCGTCCAGCTCCTCCAGGCCGGCGTCGAGGGCGGCGGCCACCTCGCGGGCGGTGCCCTCGGGCGTGGCGCGGGGCCGCCGCTGCGGCAGCGCCCGGGTGGTGCGGCGCAGCGCGCCCCGGAGCAGCGTCCACGTGAGGTAGCCGAACACGGCGAGCAGAGCCAGCCCCAGCAGCACGATCGCGACGGTGCCGAGCCACTCCGGGATGCTCGCCCGGGTGGCCTCGCCGGCCTCGCGCGGCTCCACGGGAATCGGGGACGGCGGCTCGGCGGTCGGATATTCCGAGACGAAGGGGATGTCCTTGGCGGCGGGCGGAATCCGGCTGGCGCCGATCGACGAGTGGGCGGAGGCCAGCGCGGCGACGGCGAGCAGGACGCCCACCGCGGCGACGGGCCACCACCTGCGCAGCGCGTTCAGGTCCATCCGGGCTACCTTCGGGCCGCCCGGGAGTGCGCCGCGGGCCGACGCGTTCCGTCCGTCATCGCCACCGCCCCCGCGCGCCTCAGTCCACCCCGGCCAGCTGCTTCGCCCGGGCGAACACGTCGTCCAGCATCCCTGGTGTCAGCCGCCCCGTGAAGGTGTTCTGCTGGCTGACGTGGTAGCAGCCCAGCAGCTCCGGCGCGGCCATGCCGGACCAGTGTGCCCCATGACCGAACGCCGGTCGCGGGCTGGGCGGGCGCTGGCCGTACACCGCGCGCAGCACCGGCCACCACGCGGCCCAGGCGAACGCGCCCAGCGCGACCACGACGCGCAGGGTGGGCCGGATCAGCGCGACCTCGCGGTGCAGCCACGGCGCGCACGTGTCCCGCTCGTCGGGGGTGGGCTTGTTGTCCGGCGGCGCGCAGCGCACGGCGGAGAAGACGCGGATGTCCCGCAGGGACAGTCCGTCGTCGGCGGCGACGCTGGTCGGCTGGTTGGCGAGGCCCGCGCGGTGCAGCGCGGCGAAGAGCACGTCCCCCGAGCGGTCGCCGGTGAAGATCCGCCCGGTGCGGTTCCCGCCGTGCGCGGCGGGCGCCAGCCCGAGGATGGCGATGCGCGCGTCGGGGGCGCCGAAGCCGGGCACCGGCCGGCCCCAGTATTCCTGGTCGCGGAAGGCCGCCCGGCGCGTGCGGGCCACCTCCTCGCGCCACCGCACCAGGCGCGGGCAGGCGAAACAGTCGGAGACGGCCGCGTCGAGGCCGGTCAGGTCCGTCGCCCGCGCGGCGCGGGCGACCACCTCGTCGGGCGTACGCGGCTCAGCCAAGCTTGGCCCGGAAGAGTTCCAGGGTGCGCGCCCAGGCGGTGGCGGCGGCGCGCTGGTCGAAGTTCTCCGGCCGGTCCTCGTTGAAGAAGGCGTGCGCGGTGCCCGGGTAGTCGTAGGTCTGGCAGGTGCCGCCGGCGGTCTCGATGGCGCTGCGGACGGTCTGCACGCCGTCGGCGGCGGAGGTGCCGTCCGCCTCCGAGCAGTGGATGAGGGCGGCCTTGCCCGCGTAGTCGGACCACTCGGGGCGCATCCCGTCCCAGGGCAGCCGGGGGTAGAAGGCGGCGGTGGCGACGATCCGCTCGGAGCGGCTGGCCGCCCAGAGGGCCAGGCTCGCGCCGGCGCAGAAGCCCGCGCAGCCCACCTTGCCCGTGACCTCGGGCCGCCCGGCGAGGAACTCCGCCGCGACGGCGATGTCGGCGGCGGCCTCGTCCATCTGCGGGCTGTTCAGCATCTGGCGGGGCTCGTCGGGCCTGCTGGCCGGGCCGCCGTGGCGGAAGTCCGGGGCGAGGGCGACGAACCCGGCCTCGGCGAACCGGTCGACGACCGAGGTGATGTGGGGCACGAGGCCCCACCAGTCCTGGATGACGATGACCGCGGAGCTGGCCGCACCGCCGGACGGTATCGCGAGATACCCCTCGCGCGCACCACCGTTGCTGGTGAAGCTCACCATTTCGCCCATCGGCCCGTCCTCCTAGCGGTCAGTCATCGTTGGCTGGTCGCCCAGTGGTCCTACGTGCCGGTAGCCTGCCACGCCGTGACCCCGCCGGGAAGACGCCGGAACAGTGGCATTCACCTCCTGTTCCCCGGCCGGTACCCGGACACACCGACGGCGGCACGGACGTCGTCCGCGCCGCCGTCGGTGTGGCGGTGGAGGGTCAGGCCTTCTTCGTCAGGCAGAGCAGGTAGCCCTTCTTGCCCGGCTCGATGCTGTAGAAGACGTAACCGTCCTGGTCCTCCTTGATGTACTGCTCGCACGCCTCACCGGTGCGGGCCTGCGCCTCGGTCTGGCCGTCGACCCGGCCGACCACGTTGTACACGGCGTCGGTGGAGGTGCACTGGACGACCTTCGCGCCGTCGACCTTCTCCTCCTTGGTGCCGGTCACCTCGGGCAGCTCGGCGATGCAGTCGCCGACCTTGGCGTCGGCGGTCTCGTCCTTGTTGAGGAAGTTGCCGATCGCCGAGCCGACGCCGAACTTGAGCCCCGCGACGACCAGGAACGCGACGACCGCGCCCACGATGCCGAGCGCCTTCTTGGAGCCGGACTTCTTCGTCGGCTCCGCCGGAGGCGGCGCGGGGACGGCCGACGGGGGCTGCGCGGCGGCGTCCGGCGCGGGGGGCGGTGCGACCTGCTCTGACACGGGTTTTCCTTCCGAGGGGTGAATGAGCAGACGACACCGTAGCGACCAGGGACGACAGTCGTTGTCCCGTCGGCCTCATCCGTTCAGCTATTTCCCAGCTTCCGGGGCGCGGGGGTCACGTCCGGCTCGGCGCCGGGGAGGCGGTCGCCGCCGGAGCGGTCGCCACCGTCGGGTCGGCCGTCGCCGCCGGGTCGGCCGTGGGGGCCGGGGCGGACGGGCCGTCCGTCGCGGTGGGCCCCGGCAGCGGAGGCAGGTCGGTCGCCGAGGTCGTGGCCGTCGGGCGCGGCCCGAACGGCGCCCCCTCCGGGCAGTACGGGTACGGGCGCAGCACCGGGTTGCCGAGCCCGTTCGGGTCCTGCAGGTCGGGGCACTCCGGGTGGCCGAGGCGGATCGGGTCGCCGTTCTGGTCGAAGAGCCGGGCGTCGCGCACCAGCCGGCCCTCGCTGTCGTAGACGTAGACGTCCCGGACGTGGGAGTAGCGCTCGTCCACCGAGATCTGGTGGTAGTCGAGGTCGCCCGAGCCGGCACGGCTGTTGAGGTCGGCCAGGCCGACCAGCCCGAAGACCACCAGCACGGCGGTGCCGGCGTGCAGCAGCCGCCGCTTGGGGCGGGTCAGGCGCGGCGTGTGGTGGCCGAGCCAGACCGAGCCGAGCACGCTGCCGGCGAGCAGCACCAGGCCGGCCAGCCCGCTGCCGTTGAGGCTGGGCAGCAGGCCGAACCCGCCGCCGGTGGTGAGCGCCGTGACGAGCATGGCGGCCAGGTAGCCCCGCAGCACCCACCAGGCCGGCCGGAGCAGCCGGAGGAACTCGCTGGCCGAGGCGTACCCGAGGGGTGGTCCGAGTTGGACGTCCCAGCGCCGCGCCCGCGCCCGCAGCCGGTCCACGGCGACGCCCAGGCGGCGGTCGAGGCGGCGCCCGCCGGCCACGGCGCCGGCCCCCGCGGCGGCGCGCAGCTCGGCCGCGTACGCCTCGGGCTCGCCGAGCAGCTCGACCAGGGTGCCGCCGGTGTCGGCGGCCACCTCGGCGAGGTGCTCCGGCAGGTCCTCGGTCAACTCGTCGCGGTGCGCCGGCGGCAGGTCGGCCAGTGCGGCCCGCACCCGTGCGACGTACTCCGTGATCTCCTGCCCCGTGACGGTCATGCCGCCATCCCCCGATCGTCGAGCAGCGCGTCCATGGTGGTGGCGAACGAGCGCCAGAGCTTGCCGTAGCGGGTGAGCTGGTCCCGGCCGGCGGCGTTGAGCGAGTAGTACTTGCGGTGCGGGCCGGATTCGCTCGGCACCACGTAGGTGGTCAGCAGGCCACCGGCGTAGAGCCGGCGCAGCGTGCCGTAGACGGAGGCGTCGCCGACCTCCTCCAGGCCGGCCTCGCGCAGCCGGCGCAGGATGTCGTAGCCGTAGCCGTCCTCCTCGCGCAGGACGGCGAGCACCGCCAGATCCAGCACGCCCTTCAACAGCTGGGTGGTATCCACGCACCGCACACTAGTGCGCATTGCGCAATAGCGTCAACGGAACGCGCCGCACGACTCGGCGACAACCTGCCCGGCGTGGTGCCGATCCGCGACAGCAAGGACCGCTCGGGCCCGACGCTCTCCTTCGACCCGGTTGCCTGGTCCCGCTTCGTCACCGGCCTCGCGGAGCGTCACCCGCGCTAGTCGGTGAGCAGGTTGACCACGATGCCCGCCGGGATGGACACGGCGACACCGGCGAAGAAGAACCACAGTTGGGCGCGCTGTCCGCGTTCGTTGGTCGTCCGCACCAGGGTCTCCAGGTTCGCCAGGTCCCGGTGCACGTCGACCGGCTCGCCTGGCGGGCTGGGAGGCGCCTCCGCCTGGGCCCGGAACTGACGCCGCACCCTGCTTGTGGACGAGACGGCATCGGCGACGGTGGAACTGGGCCAACGGCGCCGTCGCCTGGACAGCGGCACCACCGGAGCGCCGGATGACGCCGGTGGGGTGGCCTGCTGCGGCGCACCGTGCGCGCCCGGCTCCCCGCGTTGGGGGTATCCGCCGCCCGGGCCGTCGACGGTCCACCGTGGGTACCCGGGCAGCTCGGCCACGACCTCCCGCCGAGCCGACGACGGTTCCGGACCACGCCTGGCGCGGAGCCACCACGCGCCGGCCAGCCCGACCAGGAGCAGGTCCGCCACCGCCGCCACGAACGACCACGGCTGCGGAAGCCCGTACGCCGCGACGCCCGTCACGCCCGCCGCCGTGACCAACACCTTGGGCGCTCTGCTCATACCCGCCATCTAAGCCCCTCTCCGCCGAGCTGTCCTGCCCCTGGGCGCGCCGACCGGGACATGCCCCGGCCGGACGGGGCGCCGCACGCCGTCAGGCGAGTGCGGGACAGGGCGAGACGTGGTCGGTCCGCCGGTAGCGGGCGATCGAGATGCGGGCGATCGCGCCTTGACGGATGTCGAACCGGATGACCGCCAGCGGGTGGCCTCCCGGCGCGATGAGGGCTCCGGGGCCGCCGTCGACGACCATCGGGACGCTCGCGTGGACCCGGTCGGCGAAGTGCCGGGTCTCCTCCGCCACGGTCCGGTCGCCGTGGGCCGCGGCCGCGGCGCCCTCAGGCAGCACGTCCAGGTCGACGGTCCGCACGACGTCGGGCGCCATCAGCGCGACGAGGCGGTCGATGTCGCCGCCGCGAGCGGCGGCGAGGAAGGCGTCGACGACCCGCGCGTGGTCGACGAGCGACGGCTCCGGACCGGGGTTCCTCTCCCGCAGGCGGATCCGCGCCCGGCTGGCCAGCTTCTTCGCGGCGGCCGGCGAGGCGCCCAGCACGGCGGCGATCCGGTCGAACGGCACGGCGAACAGGTCGTGCAGCACGTAGGCCACCCGTTGGGTGGGCGTGAGCTGGCCCAGCAGCACCAGGAGGGCACGCGAGACGTCCTCGCGGCGGAGGAACTCCTCGTCGGCGGCGATCTGCTCATCCGGGACGGCCTCGGCGAGCAGTGGGAGTTCGCCACGACGGTCCCGCGCGCGCAGCTGGTCGAGACACAGCCGTGCGGTCACGGTGGTGAACCAGCCGTCCGGGTTGTCCAGCTTGCCCGGGTGGGCGGTCTGGGTTCGGAGCCAGGCGGTCTGGACGGCGTCCTCGGCGTCGTGGACGGAGCCCACGATGCGATGAGCGAGCGAGAGCAGTCGGGGCCGGGCCGCTTCGAACTCGTCGAGCAGGTCCACGTCGTCGGTCACCTTTCGTGCGGGCGGAGCGTCAGGACGGCCGAGCAACCGGAATCCGACGAACCCGTGCCCACAGGAGGCGCCCATGAGCCTACAGATCGCCCTGTCCCGCACCGACCCGCAACTGACCACCCTGACCATCGTCACCGCGTTGTGCATCGCCGCCAACGCGTTCATCGTCGTCGCCGACCTGGCGAAGGCACGGTTCGTCCTGGCGAACTCGGCCGAGGTGGGGCTGCGGCCGACCGCGATTCCCTACCTCGCCGCGCTCAAGGGCGCCGGCGCGGTCGGTCTCGCGATCGGGCTCGCCGGGATCCCCGCGCTGGGGTTGGCCGCCGGCGTCGGTCTGGTCGCCTTCTTCGTCGGCGCGGTGGTGGCGCACCTCCGGGCGCGGGTCCTCCACAACATCGGGTTCCCGCTGTGCTTCCTCGCCCTGGCCGTCGGCGCACTCACCCACTTCGCGTCGGTGACCTTCTGACCGCCGGCGCCACCGGGACGGCGCGGCCGACGCGGGCCGCCGACGTCACTGCCCGGCGGGCTGCGCGAGGCTCCAGGCGATGCCGTCGAGGATGTCGTGCTCGGAGGCGACGACCGACTCCATGCCGGCCCGCTCCATGATCACCCGGAGCACCAGGGCGCCCGCGCCGATCACGTCGGCCCGGCCCGGGTGCATCACCGGGATCGCCAGCCGCCGCTCCCGGCTCCTGCCGAGCAGGTCGGCCGTCACGTCCGCCACCGCCTCGTACGACACCCGGGCGTGGTGGATGCGGCCCGGGTCGTACTCCTGGAGGCCCTGGGCGATGGCGACCACGGTGGTGACCGACCCGGCGAGCCCGACCAGCGTGGCGGCCTGCCGGCCCGGCACGGCCGCCAGCGCCCGGTCGACCGCGACGGCGATGTCGGCCTGGGCGGCGGCGACCTCGTCCAGGCCCGGCGGGTCGCCGTGCAGGTGCCGCTCGGTCATCCGGACGCAGCCGATGTCCATCGAGACGGCCGCCTCGACGCCGCCGGCGCGGGTGCCCACGACGAACTCCGTCGAGCCGCCACCGATGTCGACGACCAGGTAGGGCTCGCGCGCGTCGGCGGGCAGGCCGCGCACCGCCCCGGTGAAGGAGAGCCGCGCCTCCTCGTCGCCGGTCACCACCTCGGGCGCCACGCCGAGGGTCCGCTCGACCATCTCCCGGAAGTCGGCGGCGTTGGAGGCGTCCCGCGACGCCGACGTGGCGCACATCCGGACCCGCTCCGCACCGAGCTTCTCGATCTCGGCGGCGTAGGAGGCGAGCGCGACGCGGGTGCGCTCGATCGCCTCCGGGGCCAGCCGGCCCGTCCGGTCGACGCCCTGGCCGAGGCGGACGATCTCCATCCGCCGGCTCAGGTCGACCAGCGGCGCCTCCGGCCCGGCCGAGGCGTCGGGCAGGTCGGCGACCAGCAGTCGGATCGAGTTGGTCCCGCAGTCGATGGCGGCCACACGCGTCGTCACGGCAGCAACCCTACGTCAGCGCCGCCCGTGCCCGGCGGGTTGTCGTCGGGCCGACGGCTACTGCGGCGGGCAGCGCCGACCGCCCGCGCCGAACGGCCCCGAGGGGCGCTCGGCGGGGGTCGCGGGTGCGGGGTGCGGTGCGGACCGGCCGACGCAAGCCGCCGGTCCGCACCGCACCCGAGCGCTAACGGAGCAGGTAGGCCCGGATGACGGTCTGCTCGACCCGGCCGCCCCGGCTGTCCGTGGCGGTGGCCCGCAGCGACACGTGTCCGGCGTCGGCCGGATGCGTCACCGCCGCCGTCCAGCTCCCGCCGGAGCCGACGACCGGCGCGGCCCGCCAGGTCGCCCCGTCGTCGTACGACACCTGCACGGTCAGGCCGGTGACCGTGCCGGCGGCCGAACCGGGCTGGTGCTCGACCCGGATCGGGATCAGGAACGGCTTCCCGGCCGGGGCGGTGCGGCCCGCCTCCAGGGCGGGGGCGTACCGCACCGCGAGCAGCGGCAGGAACACCGGCAGGGTGCTCGCCTGGTGCCGGGAGCGGAAGGTCCACGCCGACGAGACCTTCGTCGAGACGTCCGCGTAGCTGGACCGGTCCATCGCCGCCTCCAGCCGGTACGTCGCCTCCTCCGGCGGCACGTCGGCGCGCAGCCAGCCGTACCGGTCTTGCTCGGCGACCAGCTCGCCGTCGCGGTAGAGCGCGGTGCGGCCGCTGTCCTGCCGCATCTTCGCCCCCGACAGGCTCATCCGCCCGGGTGACGGGTCGACGAGCAGGCCGTCGTCGACGATCACCTGGCCCGTGGCGGTACGCCGTGCCCCCTGGAGGATCTCCGCCGGCCGGTCGCCGAAGGCCGGAGCCAGGACCGCGCCGTTCCAGGCGTCGCGATAGGTCCTGCCCGGCCGGTAGCCGTCCGCGAAGTCCGCCAGCGTGAGCTCCGTGCGCCGCTGGTCGTCGAACTGCACCAGGAACCGGGACCAGGTCGTGTCGCCGTTGCCGTGGTAGTGGTCGACGCGCCTGCCCGGCAGTCGCAGGTCCTGGGTGACGATGAACCCGGTGGCGCCCCGCGCCCCCGAGCCGGTCGCCCCGAAGCGACCCGCCGGCCCGTGGTAGGTGTTCACGACCGTCGCCACGTCCGCCGGGCCGATGCGGCGGGTCAGGCCCGTCGGCACGGCGCCGGGGGTGATCCAGCCCAGGTGGTACGCGTACGGGCTGTCCGCGAAGCCGCCGTCGGCGTTGGCCCTGGCCCAGCCGGCGGAGATGTCGGACTGGAAGGTGTCGCCGGTCGTCGCCGGCCCGACCTGCGCCGTGAACAGGTTGTCGAAGCCCCGGCGCAGGCTCGTCCAGCCGACCGTGGTCTCCTCGACGGGGTAGGGGGCGTCGACCCGGTAGCCGATGTCCGCGTGGGTGAAGCTGGCGGTCGGTTCCGGGACGGTGGCCGTGACCGGCCGGCCCGCGCGGGCGTCGAGCACGAGGCGGGTGTCCCTGGCCAGGCGCAGCTTCGGCTGGGCGAGCAGGGTGATGGTCTCCGAGTCCTGGTACGGGTCGGTGAAGACCAGCGCGCCCACCGTGTAGTCGCCGGCCGGCAGCCGGGTGGTGTGCTCGCCGGGGGTCCACTCGACGACGCTGGAGTGGTCGGCCCACGAGGTGACCACTGTGGTGTGGTCGGTGGCGTCCGCGCCGTGGCGGTCCAGCGCCCGCGTGGTCAGCGCGTACCGTTCGACGTCGCGCAGCACCGACAGCAGCGTGGCGACGGCCGGCCCGCCCTGCGCAGTGGCGGTGACCCGCCCGGCGTACCGGCCGTCCGGCGCGCTGACCGAGGTGTCCACGGTGACGGTCGCCGCCGCCGTCCCGCCAGCCGGCACGGTGATCCGCTGCGGGCTGACGGCGACCATCCGCTCCGGCGCGGGCGACCCGTCCGGCCCGGCCAGCGTGACCGCCAGGTCCAGCGTCACCGGCGCGGCCCCGTCGTTGCGGTAGGTCAGCGTCCGGGTCACGGGGGCGTCGTCCTCGTGCGGCCACTCCTGCGCCCCGAGGTTGAGGCTGCCGGAGTCCGGCACCACGCTCGCCGCGAGCGCCGTACGGAGGTCGACCCGGCCCGCCCCCTGCGCGGTGGCGTCCACGCCGGGAAGCCCCGTGGCGGTGGCGACGAGCGCCGCCTTGAGCTGCGGGCCGGTCCAGTCGGGGTGCCGCTGGGCCAGCAGCGCCGCCGCCCCGGCGACGTGCGGCGCGGCCATCGACGTGCCGCTCGACCGGGCGTACCGGTCGCCGACGGGATCGGACGCCTCCGGCGGCGCCTGGCCGGAGCGGGCGGCCACGATGTCGACGCCGGGGGCGGCGATCTCCGGCTTGGTCCCGCCGTCACCGAGCCGGGGACCGCGGCTGGAGGAGTCGGCCACCGCGTCGTCCCAGGTGCTGGCGGCCACCGACAGGGCCGCCTCGGCGGTGGAGGGCGTGCCGACCGAACCCGCGCCGAGGACGCCCTCGTTGCCGGCCGCCGCCACGAAGAGCGTGCCGTGCTGCGCGGTGAGCCGGTTGACCGCCTCCTCGAGCAGGTCCACCTCGGCGGTGTCCGTGCCGCTGATGCTCATGTTGACCACGTCGGCGCCCCGCTCGGCCGCCCACTGCATGCCGGCCAGCATGGCCGACTCGGGGCACGACCGGTCGGCGCAGACCTTCCCGACGAGCAGCTCGGCGTCCGGGGCGACGCCCCGGTACCGGCCGTCCGAGGCCGCGCCGCTGCCGGCGATCGTGGACGCGACGTGGGTGCCGTGCCCGATCACGTCGCCGTCCTCGGCGACATCGGTGAAGTTGCGGCTCTCCCGGATCCTGCCGGCGAGGTCGGGGTGCCCGGCGTCGGCGCCGGTGTCCAGGACGGCGACCGTCACCCCCCGCCCGGTGAGCCCGGCCTGCCAGGCCGCCGGCGCGCCGATCTGGGCCGTGCTCCGGTCCAGGCTGAGGGTGAGCCGGCCGTCCAGCCGGATCGACTCGATGCCGCCGGCCAGGACCACCGGCCTGCCGCCGTCCGCCCTGCGAGCGGAGCCGACCAGGGCCGACCACCAGGCGCCGGCGTCCCGCTTGGCGGTCCGGGCGGCCAGGGCGTTGACCGCCGTCGCCTCGCCGGTCAGCCGCGCCCGGTGCCGCCGCACCCAGTCGCGGGTGCCGGCGCGGGCCGCCTTGTCGCGGTAGCGCACGAGCAGCGGGATGTCGTCGTGCCGCGCGTCGTCGTAGCCGGCGGCGAGCAGCGTGGTCACGTCGAACAGCCGCCGGTCCAGCCGGCCGGCGGCGAGCAGGCCGACGGCGTCGCCGGGGACGACCAGGTCGTGCCCGTTGACCCGCTGGCGGAGGAAGCCGACCCGTTCCCGCCCGGCGCCGGGCCGGACCGAGACGGCCCCTCCGCCGTGGATCTCGACGCGGTCGCCGGTGACGAGCGTGACCGAGCGTGGTGCGGCCTCCGCCGCCGGCGCTGCGGCCGTCCGGGTCGCGGCGGTCGTCCCTCCGGTCGCGGCGGCCGGGGTCTGTGGGTTGACGGTTGACACGACGGCGAGGCAGGCGGCGAGCGCCAGCCACCGTGGACGTTTCACGGGATCTCCTCAAGAGGGCGGCCACCGGCCACGTCGGACGCCGGTGGGGATCGGCCGGCGACCTGGTCTGCGTCACCGGCGCCACCCGCAGCCAGGTGTGGGCGGACAACGCGGCGGCTCCGAGCCGC